>WALD01000020.1 GCA_015523055.1 Candidatus Altarchaeota archaeon | reverse complement strand
CTCTAGGCATTTTATAAAAAAAACAAAAGAGGGAATACCAAAATGGACAAAAAGGATAAGGAATATGTATTAAAGGTGGCAGAAGAGAATGAGGTTAGATTTATAATGCTTTGGTTTACTGACATTCTTGGCTTTTTGAAGAGTTTTGCAATAACTGTGGAGGAATTAGAGACTGCTCTGGATGACGGAATGGGATTTGACGGCTCCTCCATAGAGGGATTTGCAAGGATATACGAGAGCGATATGATTGCCATGCCGGACCCCAACACCTTTCAATTACTTCCTTGGAGGCCGGGGAACTCCAGAGTAGCCAGGATGTTCTGTGACATTCTGGAACCGGGCGGTAAGCCCTATATGGGGTGTCCAAGATGGGCATTAAAGAGGAATCTGGAGAGAGCGAAGGAGATGGGTTACACCTTTTATGTTGGTCCAGAGCTTGAATATTTCTATTTTAAAAATTCAGAGGATTCTCCGGAGGTATTGGACCGAGGGGGCTATTTTGACCTGACCCCTCTGGATGTGGCCAGTGATCTTAGAAAAGAGACCGTCCTAACCCTTGAAAAGGTGGGGATAAAGGTGGAATATAGTCACCATGAAGTGGCTCCTTCACAGCATGAAATAGATCTAAAGTACACGGATGCCTTGACTATGGCCGACCATACCATGACCTACCGTTTGGTGGTTAAAGAGATAGCTCTAAAACACGAGGTATATGCCACTTTCATGCCAAAACCACTCTTTGGGGAGAATGGTTCAGGAATGCATACCCATCAGTCTTTGTTTAAAGGAGATAAAAATGCCTTCTTTGATCCGGATGATGTATATGATCTCTCCAAAACTGCAAAGTCATACATTGCCGGGCTCTTAAAACATATTCCTGAGATTGCCTCCATAACAAATCAATGGGTCAATTCTTATAAGAGACTGGTGCCGGGTTATGAAGCTCCTGTCTATATCTCATGGGCAAGAAGGAACAGGTCAGCATTGATTAGGGTCCCTGGGTATAAACCCGGAAAGGAAAAATCCACGAGAGCGGAATTAAGGTCTCCAGATCCTGCATGTAACCCCTATCTTGCCTTCGCGGTGATGCTGGCAGCGGGGTTGGAAGGAATTAAGAGGGGATATGAACTTCCCGAACCAATAGAGGAGGACATCTACAGGATGAGTGAAGCAGAGAGGGACAGGAGAGGGGTAAAAACACTACCAAGCAATCTGTTAGAGGCTATTAAACTGACAGAAGACAGTGACCTGGTGAGAAATGCATTGGGTGACCACATCTTTGAAAAATTCATAGACAACAAGGGGATAGAGTGGGACAGATACCGAACACATGTGAGTCAGTATGAATTAAAGCAGTATCTATCCATACTCTAATCCATAGATTGATTGGGCGCCGTAGGGCGAATCAGGTTATTAAAATTCTTATCCAATTATTATCTATGGAAACGGTTGGAATTCTTGTCGTTGGCTATGGGTCAAGAGCAGCATCTTTTGTGGATGCGTTCTCAAGGAGCAACAATTACAAAACAAGGCTTTTTATTGCCGATAAACAGAAAAACCCCTTCAATCTGGAACGGGCTGAAAAGCACGTAGTAATCCCCGACCTTACTCCTGAGAGAATCCTGAATTTTGTCAGTGACAACAAGGATGCTATCAATTTCGGCATCGTCGGACCCGAAGGCCCGATTATAGCAGGGGTCAGGGATTTAATCGAAAGAGAGACGGGAATTCCGATAATCTGTCCAACCAAGGAATTCGCTCTGGAGGAGAGTAAATTACAACAGAGAATTCTACTTGATGAATGCTGCCCTGAGGCCAATCCTCGCTTCAAGGTCTTTAACAGGAAGGAGCATGGCTCCGAATCTCAGGTAAAAAGCGAGCTCTATTCATGGCTTGATGAACTCAACAACGAGGTTGCAGTAAAACCAGACAGACCCGGCTATGGAAAGGGTGTAGGGGTATGGGGCGACCACTTCCAGAGCAGAGAGGAATTGTTCCGGCACTTTCTCACGATCTACAAACATGACTCGGTTATAGTTGAGGAGAAAATAGACGGGGAGGAGTCGTCCTTCCAGGGATTTTGCGATGGCAGGAATCTGGCTGTTCTGCCGGATACAAGGGACTACAAGAGAGCATTTGAGGGGGATAAGGGCCCCAATACAGGGGGTATGGGCTGCTATAAGGACAAAGAATATCTACCCTTCATGAATTCTGCCGACAGAGAGAAAGAGATAGAAATTGTTGATAAATTT
>WALD01000019.1 GCA_015523055.1 Candidatus Altarchaeota archaeon | reverse complement strand
ATTCAACATATTTCCTATTAGCCAACAAGATGCCCTCAATTTTTGAATCCAAACAGCTCTTGAAATCATCGGAGCCTCTCAAACCCGCTGCTACCCAGCTTTCTTTGATGTTCCCCCAGCTTGAATGGGACCTCAAGAAGGCGGGCTATACTATCGACGTTGGGCAGTTTCTCTCCGTTGTGATATTCTCAACACTTGCTATTTTTTTCATTTCTCTGACCCTCACAAGCACATCACTCGTTATAGCCCGGGGGGTTATGGGTTCCTATGGTGTTCTTGGTATATCTTTAGTGGCTGCGGCTCTAACCTTCTCGTATCTGATGTTCATCCCAAAATTCAGGATTCTCGGCAGAGGCAGGTTAATCGACAGGAATCTGGAGTATATGCTGAAGGACATGCAGATTCAGCTAACGGCGGGGATTCCTATCTTTGATGCAATGGCGAACGTGGCAAAGGGGGGGTATGGTGAATGCTCAGTGATAATGAATGAGATAGTCCAGGAGGTTCAGTCGGGGGAGTCAATGACGAATGCACTTGATAATTATGGTATGCTGTCCCCATCGGAATACCTGAGAAGGGTTTTCTGGCAGATAGTGAACGCCGTAAAGACAGGATCCGATGTAACTCTTGCATTGAGGGCAATATCCACCGACCTGAGGTTAGAGAAGGAGAACAAGATAAAGATGTACGGTCAGGAACTTAACCTGTGGGGGCTTATATATATGGTGGCAGTCATTGTTGCTCCCTCAATGGGGGTCACCCTTCTGGTTATCCTCTCCAGCTTTATCGGAGGTACCCAGATTAATGAAAGGCTGTTCTGGATAATCCTCTTTGGAATCATTCTTTTTCAGATAGTGTTGATATCAATCATAAGAAACAAGAGACCGGATGTCGGCTAAAATGGCGAAATCATCTAAAAAACCGGGGCCAAAAGGTATAGGGGGGCTAATAGCTCATTTGATCCTGAATATAATCCTGAGGAATGCAATAAACCTCGTTTCTCACATCTTTATAGCTGTTGGAAATATCGCGATAAGGGTTTTTACCATCATAGTCAATACGCTAAGACCGATTGCCAGATTCTTCACCAATTTTGTCACCTCTCTTCATGAACGACTTGGCTCTTATTTCCCCACCAATGTTAGAGGGAAGCTGGAGAAGAATATAGTATATGCCGGCATCCCCAGAAATCCTGAGGAAACACTTGGTACGACCCTTATGTACTCCATGATTCTGCCAGTACTGACCGGGGTAATAGCGGTTACAATGGGCGCATCACTAACAATTATTGTGCTTACTGTAGCAATCTCCTTTTCCATAGTGTGGGCCACAATGTACGTTCTTCTGTCGCTCCTGATAGAGAGGAGGACAGAGAGTATAGAGAATGTACTTCCGGATGTCTTATCAATGATAAGTCAAAACATGATAGCAGGAATGACACCCTACAATGCTTTATGGACAGCTGCAAGACCGGAGTTCGGACCCCTGGCTATTGAGATTCAGAGGGTTGCAAGGGATAGTCTCGCGGGGGTTTCACTTGAGGAAGCACTCTCGAATATGGTTCTCAGAATAAAGTCCAGAAAACTGGACAGGGCCGTGAGACTGATGATTCAGGGGATGAGGTCCGGGGGCGATCTTCCGGCGGTTTTACAGGGAATTGCGATGGACATAAGGACTGAACAGAACCTGATGAAGACCATGCGTGCTGAAACAGCGGCACAGGCAATGTTTATAATATTTGCAATTCTGGTAGGGGCACCCCTATTGTTTGCTTCGTCAATACAGTTCATAACACTCTTCTCAAAGATTTACAGCAGGATAGATGTCAATGTCCTGTCGCAGCAGGCGCAGTCCGGCCTGATGACAATCCATGGTCTTTCAATCACCCCGGATTTCTATTTTATGTATGCTATAATAACCCTCGTAATCTCTGCCTTCTTCGCATCGCTTCTTGTCGGCCTGATCAGAACAGGAAGGATAAGTTCCGGCCTATCCTCCGTCCCCCTTCTGGTAGTGGTTGCAGTGGGGATATTCGTGGGCATGAACTACGGCATTGGTTCATTCTTTAAGGAGATGATAGCTATGTAGTGGACCCTGATGCTTGTCAAAAATCCCGCCTATTTTGCATACCTCAGGATTAGGTCCCCCATCCTCCTGATATCCTCATCAGAGAACTGGGTTTCTGATTCTACCTGAGATATAAAGTCAGAAAGCTCCTCAACCCTGAGCACATTTACAGAGGGTTTCTTAATAATCAGATTAGCATTCTCGTTCGTGAATACGACAATCACATTAATCCATATGTGTGGGTTCCTCCCCCCAAAAACATCGTCCTTGTGTTTAAGAATTAAATCCTTCAGAATCTTTGCATTTCTCTTCACCTGGTTGCTGGGGCTCCCTATCCAGAGGTTATATGCCCTTCCTCCCCTGCCTATCTTCCGCCTGCTCCATGAGTCCCCCTCGCACCTTATCTCCCCCCCATAGTTCTTGGATTCAATGACGAAGATGCCGTTGGGGCCAAGAACGATGTGATCTGTATCACCTCTGTTTGGGGGTATAACCACGCCGTTTATGAGATAATAATAATCGTTAAGTCTTTCCAGCTCTCTGCTTACTATATTCTCTCCCCGGACACCGCTGTTCCAGGTTATATACCTGTTATAGGTATAAATGCCAAATACATAAGCAAGGGGAATCAGGATTATGCCGACTGATGAATAAGGATAATGGTCCATGATAAAGAGCGCCGTGGCAAAAATAAATAATACCGAAAAAAGCAAAATTCTACTTCTCGTTAGATGGATGTTTCTCCACAGGTAGAGGTCTATGCCTCTTTTAAGGATCTGCATAGGTTATATTATATCCCTACTTTGTATATATGCTAAGATGGAGAAAAAACCATGGAGCAACTGGAGGCACATAACGAAGCTGGATCCAGATAAACCCCTGTCCAGGGAGGATATACTGCGGGTAGCTGAGAGCGGAACCGATGCAATAATGATTTCGGGTACCCAGAATGTCACCATGGAGAAGGTAAACCGTCTGGTTTCCGTGCTAAGGGACTGCCAGATCCCAAAGATTATCGAGCCCTCTGGACCCGGGCATGTAACATATAATGGGATTGACTATGTCTTTGTCCCATCTGTCATAAACGCCCGGGACACGACATGGGTTACCGGTAAGCATGTCCAATGGATAAAGAATTCCGTTATCGAATGGGAAAAGGTCGTTTCTGAGGCTTATCTAATCCTGAATCCGAATTCTGCTGTCGGCAGGATAACCCGGTCAAAGACCAATCTCAGCATGGAGGAAATTCTCGCGTACGCAACGCTCGCTGACCGTTATTTTAAATTCCCCATTTTTTACATTGAATACAGCGGAACCTACGGAAATTCTGATGTGGTGAAGGCAGTAAAAGGAAACCTGAAGAATTCAACCCTTTTCTACGGGGGGGGTATAACGGATGGTGAAAAGGCCAGGGAGATGTCCAGCCATGCAGACACGATAATAGTCGGAAACCTCCTCTACGAACAGGGCGTGGAAAAGCTAAAGGAAACAATAGATGCTATCAGGTAACTGAAAAGGAAAGGTATTTATTCAAATGAATAGAAAATAGATAAGATAAAGATGAAATTTTATGGTAGAAAAGGCCAGGGTGCTCTTGAATACATGCAGACATACGGCTGGGCAATTCTCGCGGTTCTGATTGTTGGTATAGTCCTCTGGCAGCTCGGTGCCTTCGGCCAGCACAGCACAGTGAACCGGGCAACAGGATTTGCAAAAATCAAGGTTCTTGAGCCGAGCATAAGGTATGATTCGACAACGGATAATCTTACATTTAGAATAATAAACGGTGAGAGTATGCATATACGGATTGAGGGGAGTACCGCCGGGGGAGATTGCAATGAAAGTGATATCAGTAACCCGAGCTTGGATGGCGGGCAGACCAGCATCGTAACCTGTACGGGCTGCACCGATCTAGATGCAGGGGAGTCCTTTGATGTGCCTGTGTCCTTCTATTATCGGATAAAAATAGCCTCTGACATAATCCACCGCAATGATACGGGCCACATCATAGGTATTGCAGAATAATGGAAATGGAATTCCAGGGAAGAAAAGGCCAGTCTGCGCTGGAATACCTGCATACCTATGCATGGGCAATTCTCGCGGTTCTGGTTGTTGGTATAGTCCTCTGGCAGTTCGGTGCCTTCGGGCCTCATTCGGGGGTCAATACAGCCAGTGGATTTGCAAAGGTAAAGGTTCTGGACCCGAGCATAAGGTATAGCCCAGGAACCTCCACTGCCCTTGATTTCATGATTATGAACAGCGGGGGAATAAGAATGCGAAATCTGAGGAGTGCCGCAACATCCGGTGACTGTGAAAGGGTATGGATCGGTGGTTCTTATACAAACCCGGACATTACAAACGAGCAAGAGTGTAATGCAAAGACATTCTGTTATTGGGATTCAGAGGATGGTGGTATGTGTATATGTGAAAAAATCACATACTTAAATCCCGGAGATACAGCCAGTCCTGTATCTGTATTTTGTAATCCCCTGGATCGTGGTGAATCTTTTGTTGTTCATCTCCTTTTTGAGTATAGGGAAAGGGTAGGGAAAGATTACATAACACATCAGGATACTGGAGTGCTAAGAGGTATTGTAGAATGAGAAAGGGTCAATCGGCACTGGAGTACCTGCAGACCTATGGTTGGGCAATTTTGGTTGTCCTGATAGTGGGTATCGTTCTCTGGCAACTGGGCATATTTGGTTCTCATGCCGATGTTAATAGAGCCGTCGGGTTTAAGACAATCCAGGTCCTAGAGCCAACGATACGGTATGCTACACCAGATCCAGAAACATGCACTATCCTTGACAGCACTGACCCCATCAAGACGATAGAAAACCACCTGAATTTTACGATTACCAACGGCGGTGTAAACTATATACACATTGATTCCATTAGTTTGAGTGGTGATTGTAGAGAAAAGGTAACCTACCCGGCATCATGTGAGGATACTGAACTGTCCAGCTATGTCCTTGGCCCGGGTGAAACGGCCTTCATTAATCATTCATGTTGCTCATCCTGTATGACTCTCCTCCCAGACGATTTCTTCTGGGTCAATGTAACCGTCACATACTGGGAAAGGGTTGGCGAACTTAAGGTGAACCATACAGAAAGGGGCACTATCCAGGGATTTATAGAAGCAGCCCAGTAAAAAAACAAATAGTAAGGTATTTATACTACCTCCCACCATCACTATAATACCCAACATAATAAATGAGGTGATATACATGGAAAGAATGGAGAGAAAGGGTCAGGGTGCTATGGAGTACCTGATGACCTATGGATGGGCAATCCTGGTTGTGATGATTGTCGGGGTTGTCCTCTGGCAGCTGGGTATCTTTGGGGGGGGCCCGGGTGCTGTGAACACAGCGAGCGGATTTGGAAAGGTTAAGCCGATGGAGCCGAGTATAAAGTACTCTGGTCCAACGCTTGAGTTTTCCATAATGAACGGCGTGGGGCAGGGCATAACAAATGCCAGCATTACCGCAGCGACTGGTGATTGCAGCGGTACCACAGTGCCCCATTCGCTGTCCAGCGACGGAGTAATGGGTGCTGGGGAGGTATCCGCAGAGACAATAACTGGATGCACCAGCAAGACCTCAGGGCAGTCATTCAGTACAACCCTGACCATTGTATATGACACAACCATTGCCGGCTCTCCTGTAACCCACACGGAAACAGGAACGATAAGGGGCGTTGCTGAATAAACCCCTTTTTCTTTTTTCTTTTTATTTTTGCTTCTGTTTGAGTTTTGGTTCTATTTTCATATTTAATCTACGAAATCCAAATTATCAATTGGGTGATTGATAATGGAAAAAGATGGATTTAGAGTTAAACCACTCGAATTTGATGAGATGGTTGGACCAAATGGGCAGGTCATAATCCCTGAAAAGATTAGAGAGATTGTAGGAATTAGACCCAAAATGCTGGTTCATTTCAGTTTGGACAATCATAAGATCTACATACGACCAAAAAGGGAATTATCAAAATGGTTAGGGGAACAAGTAAAGAAGGATGGAAAGGGAATATCTAAGGTAGATTTAGATAATTTGTATGGAGATGAAATTGAGGAAGAATGGAGAGAGATTATTGAGCAGAGCAAATGAAATTCTTGGATTCAAACCTGTTTATATATGCCAGGATAGATAGAGGTGAAATCGGAAAAAATGCAAGAGATTTATTAAATTTCATAGAAAATAAGGACGTTACTAT
>WALD01000018.1 GCA_015523055.1 Candidatus Altarchaeota archaeon | reverse complement strand
GGATAGAAGATAGAGGAAAGAATGGTAACCTATATTATTGCAAGGCAACTTGGTGGAAAACCCGTTATCACGGTAAGTGGTGAGGAGCTTGGAAGGGTGGATGACATAATAATTGATGAGCAGACGGGAAACTTTATATCCCTTCTCGTGGAGCCACTCTCGGATGTTGCCGGCAGGGTTTCTTATCCGAAAGACAAGAACGGCAACCTTCTGATTCCCTACGATTCGGTTAATGCGATAAGCAGGGTTGTTGTCGTCAAGGACTGATTCTCCCGTATATCCTTATAGCTGTTTCTACTACCTCTTTAGCGTTATCTCCGATAATCCTTATCATGGCCTCCTTTCCTATACCCCCCCTGTCGTAGACCACATCAGGGACCCTGCCAAAATTATTTATAGCCTCGGAGATGCCCCACTCCATGGTCTTCGTGTCTCTGGGCTGCATTTTCCTGTCGAATTCAACCATGCTCAGCCCTAATTCCCTGCATGCCTTTAGAATTCTATTTGAGAATTTGATATTCATTGCCGCTCTTTTATCAGCATCATATTTCATTGCTGTCAGAACGACTCTTCCGATATGAGAGGAGCCACCAAAGTCGATAGACCCCACAGGGACCGCCCTCTTTCCATCCTTCACGATCCTGCCTGTAATCCCTGCAACCCTGTCAGGTCTTTTTGCACCTGGTAAGGCCATCGCAATGTTTACTCCGACCTCCGGCATTACCCGGTAAGAACCCTCGTTTGAGACAAATCTATTGACCGCCTCCTCCAGACTGCTCAGTAGTTTACTGCCTCTCCCGTCATTTGGTGTCCTGCTGAGTTTAATCCCCCCGGTATCTGCAAACCTCAACCCGGAGCCAGCCCGGAAATTCCTCCCGATAGCAGAGGTGATGAATTCCTTCGCATGTTCTACTGCATCGGGAATGTCCATGCCATTTGCAAGGCATGATGCTATCGCAGCTGAAAAGGCACATCCACTGCCATGAATCTTCGCCCTTGAAATTGATCTTGCCGGGAAGTGGAATATCTCATCGTTCCAGTTCAGAACATCAGTATAGCCCAGATGCCCCCCCTTTACAACGCAGTTTCCTATTTCTCTGGCGGCAGCCTCCATGTCCTCTATCCCCCTTATCCTGATTCCTGATAGAATCTCAGCCTCGTGGATGTTTGGGGTTGATAACCTTGCTATTGAGATTAGTTTCCTTAATTCTTCTGTTGCACCCTCATCAAGAAGCATGTCCCCTGAGGTTGAGATCATAACCGGATCAACAACGAGATTCCCGTAGTTTACAATCTTCTTTCTGATTACAGAAATAATCCCGGAACTGAACAGCATTCCAGTCTTGATCGCAGAGGGTTTCAGGTCAGAAAGGACGGAATCAAGCTGTGCAGAAACTATATCCTCGGACAGGGAATGAACACTCTGAACCCCCCGGGTATTCTGGGCGGTAATTGATGTTACCACCGAAGTCCCATGAATCCCGAAGTGGGAGAATACCTTTAAGTCCTGCTGAATTCCAGCCCCCCCGGAAGAATCGGAGCCTGCTATTGTTAGTGCTGTTTTCATGGCTTATGGATTTTGAACCTCAGCCGTTTTGTTTCAACTATATTTATTCAGGGAATCCTCAACTATGTTTATTCAGGGAATTATAAGAAGATAACTGGACACAAAAATTGGATGATTGACGGTTAAATGGTTGATACAAAAGAGCTGATTGAGGCTCTCCATTATATAAACAAATTTAGAAATCATACGTTTATAATAAAGTTTGGTGGGGAGATCCTATCAGATAGGAAGGTATTGAATTCGGTTGCTTCGGATATGGTTCTGCTCCATGGTGCAGGCATACACCTGGTAGTCATACACGGTGCCGGTGTTGTTATCTCTTCTGCTATGAAAAAACACAGATTAAAACCGAGATTCATCAGAGGGGAAAGAGTAACAGATAAAAAAACACTGGATATTGTGCTCAAATCCCTGCATTATGTAAATAATGAGATTACTGGAGTACTGAATCGAAAGAGCAGCATTGCTGTTGGATTAGAGAGTGGTTTGTTTGAAGCGAAGGTAAAAAAGGAGGAATTAGGGTATGTTGGGGAGGTGACTGCGGTTAAATCAAGGATAATACAGGATTTAATTGAAAGCAATCATCTTCCGGTGGTATCTCCAGTAGGTATAGACACTAAAGAGGGACAGCTATTAAATATTAATGCGGACGTGGCTGCGGGGGAACTTGCAAAGGCACTGAAGGTGACAAAAATGATTATCCTGACAAATGTGGAGGGTGTATTGGATGATAAGGGAGGACTGATTAAGAGATTAACCATCAAAGATGCAGAAAAAATTATTAAAAAGGGGGTTGCAACGGAGGGTATGATACCCAAGATAGAATCAGCTGTTAAAGCAATATCCAAAGATGTTAAACGGGTGCATATCGTGAAGGCAGGGGAACATGCAATCCTGGGGGAGTTGCTTACCGAAGAAGGCATGGGGACTATGATTGTTAAGAGGTCCGGATAGTCAGGCAGCGGGAAACCAAAGGGACCCCCTGCTACTCCCACCTTCCGCTCACTGCAGCGTCCACACATTGCTCAACGGTCCCGAATCTTACCTTGAGACCACAGTGAGATGGTGCATAGAATGCTGCCTTTCCAGCATTGGTTGCCATCGTCTTGAAGCCGAGCTCCTCAATGGGAGCGACTATCATGCAGGTGTCAGCTATTACCTTTGCTCCGGCGTTTTCTATTCTTATCACCTCATCCTTTGCAGCACCAATAATCTTTCTTGATGTTGTAATCCACATTTCAGATTTCACCTTCTTCTTATAAAGAAGATTTGAGATTTTCTTCAACTCGTTGATGGATGCGTGAGGACATCCTATCGCGACAAGGTCTATCTTATCTGCATTGGAATTGAGGGCTTCATAAGCCTCCTCTAGGTCTTCTATGGTCAGGGTTTCCAGTGAATGTGATGAAATTCCTCCGGAATTCTGACATATATCCGTGATCCTGCGGCTCTTGGTCACGTTCCCCTGTGTTGAACCCGGGGATTCCTGCCTCGCCTCCGGTGTAATTCCTTCGATATGATATAAAGCAACAGCCCCGGAGGCAGCCATTGCGGCACCGAGACTCTTTAGAGAATCTGAATCGGCTTTTCTGATTCCCCTGAAGCAGGGAATGGAGTTTCCTTTCTTCTTTCCAACAAGGTAGCCAAGGGCTCCAAAGTCCGATATGCTGTTAAGCTCACACCTCACATCAACAACCAGATCTGGTGTCCTGTTCTCATCAAGATGGAGACCATAGTAAGGAGTCCTGCCGGATATTGCCGCAGCCAGTGCAGAAGGGCCTCCCTCCCTGTTCGTCCTTGCCCCTATAACCGAATTCGCATAACTAACGGCCGAGGATTCGCTCCACGCAAGATGTTCGCCTCTCTCCGGAAGGTTCCCGGCAAGATAAGGGGTGCAGGTGCAGCTGGGCTGGATTCCCATCATCCTGTAGACCTCTATAATTCTAATCTGCTTTTCTGCGAATTCATCAGAAATTCCCATTCTTTTCCATTTTTCAATGTCAATTCCTGCAGGATTGAGGGTAGTTGGAATTCTGACCTTTGATCCCTTCGCAGCCCATTCAGTGAGAAATTCCAGCCCTGCGTCGCCAAGATTCTTGTAACTGACCCCTGCAACCTGGGCACTCTTCACCGCTATAAGCCTCTTAGCACCATAGATTTTTCCGAGCGCGAGGAGGATTTCCATCGCCTTCTGGACCCCTTCCCCCTCTTCGCCATCAAGCATTTTCTGTTCGGTTTTTGTGAGATTCATTTCGTTCTGGATGCTAACCCAATCCTGCTTTTTTAAACCTGTCTTTGTCCTTATCACCGGGAATTGTTGCATCAATCCCTACCTTGTAGGTGGTCCTGTCTTCTTCAGCAGAGGGGTCTAATGAACTTCCCGTTTCCCTGAGAAACAGCATGTCCTTACCGGCCTGGAATCTGGTCGCAATGGCCCACTCAACGTCCTCCGGGTCGTGGATGTTTATGTCAGAATCAACGACTATGAGATGCTTCAGGCTCTTGTGAGCCCTGAATCCGGCCTCTATTGCCTTCATTCCATCATCGGGATTTTTTTTGTCTATTTGAACCACTGCATGGAGCCATGAGCATCCACCATGAGTCAGGAGAACGTTTTCACATTTACAGACCTCATTGACAGCGTTGAATATCACCGGCTCTCTGGGCATGCCCATCAGGAGCTTGTGTTCCGGGGAGGCAGGTAAGAGAGACTGATAGATTGCATCTCTTCTGTGCGTTATGCATTTAATCTCGATGACCGGCTCTTCCCTAACTATGTCATATGTCCCGGTTATGTCCGGGAATGGCCCCTCAGTATGCCTTTTCCCTGTTATTTTGCCTTCAAGAACTATCTCAGCATCAGCAGGAACGAGAAGGTCATTAGTTCTGCATTTTACAAGCTCAAGAGGATTGAGGGAATTCGCAACCTCAAATTCATTGGTTTTGATTCCTGCCGAGATTGCTGCTGCAAGAAGGACAGAGGGATGGAGACCGATGCAGATGGCAATATCCAGCTCGCCACCGGCCCTCTTCAGATATTCCATCAAATCCCTGTCGCATATTCTGGCAACGAGCATGTTCCGGGATATGGGACTTGCACGATGAAAACTGAGATTAAAGCCGAATTTCTTATCGTTGGCTACGAATACTCCGGCAGTTATGTAAGGCCCCATATCCTTTTCCGTGTGAGTGAGGATTGGCAGTGTATCAAGGTTAACCTCTTTCTCGACCACATCCTGACAGGGGGCTTTCTCAGCCATACCTGGCTTGCTGGGACTGTTTATTGCATCGCTAATCCTCCTCAGCAGCTCATCCTTTCTGGCTCCGAGAGATCCGGCAAAGTTCTCCCTGGAGGAGCATACTCCGCCAACAACCCGGTAGGGAGAATTCCTGACCTTTTCAAAAATAAAAACCCTGTTGGGATTCTCATTGAGAATTCTCGCGATCTCCAGATTTGGGTCAACCTCCTTTGAGATTTTTTCTACACCCACCTCAGAGAGGAATTTACGCAGGCTCATTTTATTCACGACATGGGGGGGTTATAACAATGGACATAGGGGAATGAGAACGCTCGGGTTGAATAAACCCGGAAATCAATAAGAATAGTAGGAACTGGCAGATATATAACGAAAAATTGGATTATCCAATACAGCAGAGGAATTCCATCACTTCAGAACGTCCTCCACCCAGAATTTTTCGTTCCTCAGATAGCCCAGAAGCCTGTAGGGTCGGTCCATGATACTCTTGGGGTTTATCCTCTTTGCCTCTCTCCTGCTGGTTCTGGTAAGCTTCTCAGCCACTCTCTCAGAAATGGTTGAGAATAAGACGGTTCTGGTTCCGTCAGAGAATGCCCCGGTGATTCTGAATATCGGCGAGGGAAAATTTCCACAATCGCACATCTCGTCAGAAAACTTCTTGCATCTCTCGCAGAAGTATGAGGCTGTCTGATAGACCTGATTTATGAAGCCCGTGACTATCCCGTAACTGTAATCTGGAATCTGGTCGAGAAACTTTCTCTGCATGCACTCCTTGATTGAAGGGAATCTTATCTGTTTCTTATTCACGATGGTTTTTTTTGTGACTGACAGGGTGGGAGGGTGTCTTGTATCCTTATGCGAAACAGGGCATTCCCCCCCAATTATCTCCAGAACATCGCCCTTTAGTATGTCCAGTCTGTCTGCTTCCTGGTCCCATGCAACAAGATTTGCGATATTGTCGCCATCACCAACCCTCACCTTCAGCTTCTTCTTACCATTGACCTTATTCTCCTCCGGTTCCTCCAGCACCCTTACAACGACAGATATTGTCTCTCCCGGTATAAGGTGGCTTAATTTATCCATATCTTAATATTTATGATTAGGGAATTAAAGAAAAATGGGATGGGTAAGGGATAGAGAGGCTCTGGTAAAAAAGCTCAAGGATGAGGGTTATATAAAGAGCATGGTCGTTGAGAGGGCCATGTTGAATGTAAAGAGGCACGAATTCATACCAGAGTGGCAGAAGGTTCAGGCCTACAGGGACATTCCGTTGTTTATAGGATACGGACAGACCATCTCAGCACCTCATATGGTGGCTCTTATGACAGAAAAACTTGACCTGAAGGACGATAACAAGGTTCTTGAGATCGGTTCTGGTTCTGGCTATCAGGCCGCGATAATTGCAGAGATTCTAACAAAGGGCAGACTTTACAGCATTGAGAGAATTCCGGAACTCGTTGATCTGGCGCAGTGGAATCTGGGCAGGGCAGGGTATAATAATGTCCATGTCATCTGCGGTGAAGGCACCAGAGGCTATAAAGAGGAGTCCCCATACGACAGGATTATCGTGACTGCCGGGGCTCCGAGGATTCCGGAGACATTATTTGAGCAACTGAAAGAGGGCGGAAAGATGCTTATCCCTGTGGGGGGTAGAACATATCAGGAACTGAAGCTGGTGAAGAAGATGGGCAGGAAAAGGATTATAGAAAACCTTGGTGGTTGCATGTTCGTCCCTCTGGTTGGGGAGGATGGATGGTAACCCCCCTATCCATCAATAACCATCTTGCCTCTCTCCTGCGGAATTATTCTTTTTCTGCCGTTGAATTCTCTCCCAAGTTCCTTTCCCTCAAAGAGTCTATCCAGGAATACGGCAAGCGCAGCCACCTCAGAGTGAGGCTGACCTCCGAGGGATACATTATAATCAACCATACCGTATAACCCGGAGGGCACCTTCTGTCCGCCGATGATGATGAGTTTGTCCTTCGCCGATGCCCTGATACTGGTTATGCAGTCATTGACATTAATGCCATACATCGTCAGATGGATTTTATCCCCGTCAAAATTCCTGACATAGCTCTTCCAGTTCTTTATGAATTTTATCCTGAATTCACCGCCCCATTCTCTCACGATGGAGGAAAGGGTTTTCTCCAGCTGTTTATCTCCAACGTCCATTAAAAGCTCATCTGCTCCAAACGCCCTTGCAACCAGGCCGACGTGTGTGCTTATCCTTCTGTCCCGGCTGTACCTGTGGCCCAGTCTAAGAATCCTGACTTTCAACTTTGGATAGAATTCCCCTTCCTGCAAGAATTCCTGTTGCGGCTGAATTCACTATGTCTCTGGAGAGGCCAGCTCCGTCTCCGGCAGCAAAGAGGTTCTTGATGCTGGTCTCCATCCCCTCATTTACCTTTACCTGCGTTGTATAGAATTTTATCTCTGGGGCATAGAGAAGGGTGGAGTCAGAAGTGACTCCGGGAATAACCTCATTGAGCTTCTCAAGCCCTTCAATAATGTCCATTACAACCCTGTGGGGCAGAGCCATGGATATATCACCGGGGGTTACATCCATCAGGGTTGGCTGTATAGGGTTCTGAAGAATCCCCTTTTTATGGGAGCGTCTTCCTCTTCTGAGATCACCAAGCCTCTGCAGGATAGGTTTCCCCCCGCCGATTGTTGTTGACAATTTTGCAATGGATTCGCCGTATTTTATTGTATTCTCAAGGGGCTTTGTAAGACTTACTCTCACAAGAAATGCAAAGTTCGTGTTCTCTGAGCTCCTGGATACGAAGGAATGTCCATTAACGCCCACCATGCCGTCATAGTTTTCCGTTACCACATAGCCGTGGTCATTGGTGCAGAATGTCCTTACAAAATCGTCATATCTTTTGGTTCTTATGTGAAACTTTGGGTCTCTATTTACTCCGATTATGGAATCCATTATTATTGATGAAACCTCTACCCTTACTCCAACATCTATTGGTCCGAATTCCGCCCTTATTCCATGCTTTTCTATCTCTTTATCAAACCAGGAAGCCCCACTTCTTCCAGGTGCAATAAGAATAAACCTTGCATTGATCTTCCTGCCTTTTTCCAGTTTTACTCCGGTGGATTTCCCATTCTCTATCAGAATGCTTTTAACCCTTGTCTGCAGCAGGAATTCAACCCCTTTTTTCCTCAGGTGCCTCTCGAATCTACCTATTATCTTTGGGGCTTTGTCGGTACCCATATGTCGCTGGGGAATATCAACAAATTTTATCCCTGATGATGCTGCCTTTCTCCTCAGTTTGATGACATCTTTCTCATTGGTTCCAGATAGCTTCTTTGACATGCCAAACCTCAAAAAGGTTTTATCAACTTCTTCAACCAGAGAATATGCCTCCTTCAGATTCCCCGTGAATTCTGTCAGGTCACCACCGATATCAGGTCTGAGATTCAGTGTGCCGTCAGAGAATGTCCCGGCACCACCTACCCCGCACATAATGTCGCATGGCTCGCAGTTAATGCATTTACCGGTTATTTCCATAGGGCATCTTCTCCTGTTTATGGGCTTACCGGAGTCAATAATCAGAATCCTCAGTTTTTTATTAAGAAGCTCATTAGCTGCAAACATTCCTGCAGGGCCTGAGCCAACTATTATCACATCATAAAAATCTCTCATAGAGTAGAAATTTAGAGTCAATACATAAATCTATGCTAAACCTATACTCTGGGGATTACAATCCTTCCATCATCGTTGCCCACCTCCAGAGTAGAACCATTCAGATACAGATAACCAGTAATTGCAGCAAATACAGCATCCAGTTCATCCTTTGTGAGAAACCTTCTGTCAATGTCGCCGGATATTTTAGCCTCCATGAGCCTCTTCTGCATATTCCTACAGTCGGGGTCATAAAAACCTAAAATCTTTGCAGAAGCAGTTGCAAAAATTTCAATTATATTTAGATTAGATTTTCTGATTTTATCGGCCAGGGATGTACCTCTCTTAGCCAGAACCTCCATCCCCCTCAGAGTTACAGGCAATGCACCGTATTCCCCCAGCTCTTCATCACACAATCTGTTCCGTCCATCAAATATAAGGGGTGCATCTATTGCAACTATCTCCGGTTGAACCTTCTTAAGTCTTTCAAGAATCTCAGAATCCGATTTTAGAATGGAGGTAGAAACAGATTTCTCATCATCAACCGTCAGAATGCAGAAACCCGTATCATTCCCCGGGTTTCCTGCCAGGTCGATGCCGACGATTTTCACTTTTTCCTGAATTCAGTATAGCTGCATTTGCCGCAGGTGTCCCTATCATGATGCCTTGCCATGAAGATACCGTCACCACATTTAGGGCAGGTCTTATTTTTCTTCCTTATCCTATCGCCGGAAATCTCATAAATCTCCCACCTCTTGCTGCCCTGTGATTTTTTCTTCTCTCTTGTTTTTTTCTTAGTCATCGTTCTTCTCCTCCTGATCAGGTTCCTCCACCTCAGCTTTCTCTTCAGGTCTGGATTCTTCAGGTTTTGGTTCCTCCTCGATCTCTGCTGGTTTCTCCTCTACCGGCTTTTCCTCCCTCCCAGCAGGTTTCTCCATCTCCGGTTTCTCCTCCTCTTTCTTCTTACCCACAAGATTCTTTTTTATTCTGTGTCCAGGCTCTACCTTCATACTTTCCTCATCTTTGTAAATCTTCGCATAGACAAAAGCAGTCTGACCTCCAAAATCAGAATTAACCGAGTCTATTATCGTAAGGGTCCTGTCGACATTTATCTTTTTTATCAACTCGTTCCTTACATCCTCAAAACTAGGGGTCTTTCCTTTATAATCAACCCTGAACCTGACCTCCTTCCTCCCAAGGAGAGGGTTCTCCTTCTCTTCAATAATCTCAAGATTCATTTTCTTCCATGCCCTCTTCCATACCCATCTGCTCAAGTATCTTTTTTGCTCTTTTTTTGCTTTCTTTATTGATCCTTACAACGACCATACCTTCATCTGGCTGGCCGTAAAGCACTATTGAACCCACCGGTGCAATATCCATTGCAACAATCGTCAGCAGGTCCTCCTCTCCATCAACCCATATCTTGAACCTTCCAGCGTCTGCCAGTCCAGAACGTATTGTATCAAAGGATTCCCGGGTTATATAACCTGCCGGATTCTTGATCCTTATCTCAATCGCTTTGAAGTTTCTTATTATAGCCGGAATCGGAACAGGTTTCCTCTTTATTTTTCCATCATATATCAAAACCTTTGGTTTGAGGCCGGATTCCAGTAATATTTTTGATGTCTCATCCCCTACACATATTATGTTCTTGCTATGTTTTAATTCACCTGGACCAGCCAATATCTCTCCAAGCGGTTCTTTTAGCTTTTCTCTCAATGAGGCTGAAAGTTTTAGGATTTTGCTCCTCATTTGACTTATCGCACCTTCAGGGCGTATTCCCCGGGGGTTTTTATCCCCACTATCTTTGCTATCTCTGATTTCTCTGGGTCAACTATTGCCACATAACCGCTCCAGTATTGCGATGTCGGACCCTTGCAAACAGGACATATTTCCTCCTCGCTCAGTCTGTGACAATGCTTACATGCTCGAATCATTTTATCTCTTCTTTTCCTTCCTCTCTTTTTTTACTTTCTCCTTCTTCATCTTTTCCTTCTGCATCTTCTTCGCATCCTCAAGCCACTCCTTCTTCCCGAGATATGGCTGTCTCATCGTAAGGCCTATTTTGGAATCCGAGAATCTTGGCTTCAGGCTTACAGAAACTATCCTGGCCCTCAGATAATCACCCAGCTTGAGGACCTTCTTTGATTCCTTGCCCACAAGGTTTGAATTCTTCTGGTCGTAGCTCATGAAGTCCTCTGTCACCTGAGAAACATGGACAAGACCGTCCATGGGACCAAAATTCACGAAGGCTCCGAATTCTGTAATCTCGGTCACGGTTCCTTCAACAACCTCGTTTAAGACGGGTTCATATACAAGGATTTCAAGAATCGTGTTGTAATAAATGGCTCCGTCACCCATTATTATCTTGCTGTCTTTTATCTCAATAATTCGTGTTGCCGCAAGAATAAGACCAATCTCCCTATCTATTTTGCCTACCATGGTGCTTTCGAATTCCGTCATAAGTGCTTCCTTCAGGTCCTCGTTAAATTTCCTAGGTGGAAGTCTTACCATGTCCTCTACAATGAGTAGTTTATACATTTTCTCTTTTGATATAGATTAGATTCTTATAAAGCCAGTATTCCTCCGTAAGTCACGAATAACGGCGCAAATACCAATGAGACTACGGACATCAACTTTATGAGGATATTCAACGAAGGGCCAGATGTATCCTTGAAGGGATCCCCAACCGTGTCTCCGATAATCGCTGCTTTATGGGCGTTGGAGCCCTTTCCTCCAAGGTTTCCTGCTTCTATATACTTCTTTGCGTTGTCCCATGACGCTCCAGAATTTGCCATCATTACAGCAAGCAAAAATCCGGTAACTATTGCCCCCCCTAGAAGTCCGCCCAGTGCTTCAGCACCTAAAAGCAGTCCAATTATTATGGGAGTTATTACTGCAATTGTTCCCGGAATCATCATCTCCCGTAGTGCCGTCTTTGTGCTTATATCCACACATCTGGCATAATCTGCCCTTGCCTCACCGTCCATAAGTCCCTTTATCTCCTTAAATTGTCTCCTAACTTCATTGACTACCCCAAACGCTGCTCTGCCAACCGCATCCATTGTAAAGGAAGAAAAGATGAAGGGTAACATTCCACCAATAAAGACTCCTGCTATCACACCTGGCTTCGTTATGTTTATCACATCAATGTTTGTTGCAGCCGTGTATGCCGCCATTAAAGCCAACGCCGTTAATGCTGCTGATGCTATAGCAAACCCCTTCCCTGTTGCCGCCGTTGTATTGCCCAGAGCATCAAGGGCATCTGTTCTCCTCCGTATCTCCTTTCCAAGACCTGCCATTTCAGTTATTCCACCCGCATTATCTGCTATTGGACCGTAGGCATCCGTCGACATGGTTATACCGAGGGTTGAGAGCATCCCGACTGCTGCTATGGCAATTCCATAGACGCCGGAAAGTTTGAATGTTACAATGATTGCTGTGGCGATAAGAATTATTGGTATCGCTGTGCTTTTCATTCCAACAGACAGACCGCTTATAATGTTGGTTCCTGCCCCAGTTTGCGAAGAAGAGGCAACCATTCTGGTTGGAGTGTAATGGCTTGAGGTATAGTATTCGGTTACAAGCCCTATGGCAACTCCAACAAGAAGACCTATTACAGCAGAATAGAAAACATTTATATCAACAATGGTCTGATGAACAAGGAAGTAGGTTGCAATAACGATGAGAATCCCCGTTGAGAACACGCCCTTTCTCAGAGCTGATAGGAGTTCAGATGCGTTTGCATCCTCCTTCGTTGAAACAAAGAATGTCCCTATAATGGATGCAAGAATTCCTGCTCCTGCCAGGGCCATAGGGAATATAACCCCATTCACTCCATATATCGCTAACCCAAGAATCATAGCTGCGATTATTGAATTCACATAACTCTCAAATAAGTCCGCTCCCATTCCGGCAACATCTCCAACATTATCTCCGACATTGTCTGCAATGACCGCTGGATTTCGGGGATCATCCTCGGGAATTCCTGCTTCTACCTTTCCCACAAGGTCGGCTCCGACATCCGCTCCCTTTGTGTAGATTCCGCCTCCGACTCTTGCAAATAGGGCTATGGAACTCGCACCGAGGCCAAAACCATTGAGTATATTCGGGTCTTTCATCAACGCGTAGAGAAAGTATATTCCAAGAATACCAATGCCAACAATAGAGAGGCCCATTACCCCCCCACCGGAGAATGCGGTTCTCAAAGCCCTGTTGATGCTCTTCTTTGCAGCCTCTGCAGTCCTTACATTAGCTCTGGTTGCAATATTCATTCCAATAAAGCCTGCAGCTGAGGAACATATGGCTCCCGCAACGTAGGCTATTGCAGTTGGAATACCTATAAAGGTTGCCAGAATTGCCGCCATCAGGACAGCAAACACCAATATTGCGGAATATTCCCTCTTCATGAATGCCATTGCCCCTTCATGGATTGCATCCGAAATCTCTCTCATCTTCTCGGAGCCGGGGCTGTCTTTCATAACCCTTTTCACGAGGAACGCAACAAATATTAATGCACATATCCCTGAAATCAAAGGTAAAACTGTAAGGTCCATTTTGTATGTATAAAAGTGAGATTAATTATTAACTTTAATCAATTTAAATCGCCTAAGTAATGAGTTCCAGTCTGTTTTTGCCCCTCAGATATATCACAGGGACTCTGAATTTTCTCAGCCTTCTCTTAAGCTCCTTGTCGTTGGTGCATACAACCGAGTCTATGTTGTTTACTGCAAATTCAAGGATGAATTCATCCACATTGCCATGGCTTTCTATCCGTTTAATATGCCGGTCTCTGTCTTTAATCAGTTCCAGAGCAACCTTTGCTGCTATCCTATCTGAACCACTCCCATCTTCCTGAATTCTCTGTAGTTCACTGATAACTCCTCCCGGAACAATTAACTCGTATCTGGCGACGATAATTCTATCAATCTCTCTAAAGATATCAACCCTCTGCTGGTAGGGAATCATCAAAAAATTAGTGTCAAGTATTAGAATTTTCATCTCCCTTGATTGTTCCATAGCCAATGAGGCGCCACCTCGCACCGAACCTCCTGCTTATGGCTACAAGGTCATTCTCCTCCACACAGACGGGGAGCTTAAGTTCCATCCTACCCTTCTTTGGGTCTGTGACTATGCCCACTGTCACTGCACTCCCTGCTGAGAGCATCAATGCCTCCCCCTTCTGCAGGGGCGATATGCCTACCTCATCCTTACTGCCTATCAACCTCTTTAGGAGATTGACCCTGAGGGTAAGTTTGCTTCTTGCCTCAGGGAGGGTTCCAGGTTTTCCAATCACATTCCCTAATAGATTATCTGACTTTGTAAGAGAGGGGTCAAGTTTTGTTCCTATGGCTATGAGACCACCAGGATTTGCATCATTCAGCTCTGAACCTCCAGCAATCAAACTGACTATTTTTGTTTTTATTGGTCTGTAAACATTTTTCTTTTTTACTCCTGGAGAGAGTTCAATCTCATCACCCACTCTGAGTCTGCCCTGGATTAGCGAACCGCCTATAATTCCCCCTTTTATCCCATCTGGCTTTGTTCCGGGCTTGTTTATGTCAAAGGATCGGGCAATCATCATTCGGGGGTTTTTCCGGGGGTCCCTTTCTGGTGTTGGAATCTTATCCTCTATTGCCTGGATCAGAACATCGATATTTGCATTGTAATGAGCAGCAATCGGGATGATGGGTGACTTCTCCGCAATAGTTCCCTTGATGAATTCCTTAATCTCATTATAGTTCTTCTTCGCTGCCTCCCTTGAAACCAGATCAATTTTATTCTGTGCAATGACGATATTCTTGACCCCAAGAATCTCAAGTGCCATAAGATGCTCTGCTGTCTGCGGCTGCGGACATGGTTCGTTTGCTGCTATAACGAGAAGAGCACCATCCATTATTGCTGCTCCGGAGAGCATTGTAGCCATCAGGGTTTCATGACCCGGCGAATCAACAAAAGATACCCTCCGGATGAATTCAGCCTTTTCCGCGCACCCGGGACATCTCTCGGAGGTGCAGTAACACTCTGGACCTTTACAATTAGGACATTTATAAAAGGAACAGTCCGCATACCCCAGACGTATGGAGATCCCTCTCCTGATTTCCTCCGAATGCCTGTCTGTCCATATACCGGATAGGGACTTTGTCAGGGTGGTCTTGCCGTGGTCGACATGGCCTATAAGGCCGATATTGATTTCAGATTGCACCATAGGTAATAGAATAAGATTGGGTTCATAAAAGCAGTTTCTATCTCTTATTTCCCTCGACCGGTTTCTTTTCTATTCTGGATTCTGATTTCTCTTCTGATGGGCTTTCCTTCATCAACCTAGTCTCGGGCTCCGGAGTCGGCTTCCCCCCGGCCTTCGGCCCCCTATCTGATGGCTTACCGGCTTCATTTCCATCTCCAGCGCCAATGAGCCCCTCAATCTTCTTCCTGCCCTTCTTGATTATCTTTGTATTGACCTGGACTATGTCCTCATTTATACTCTCGCCTCTAACTCTCTTCTTGCTACGGGCCCTTCTTTTGGGATGATAGCCTATCCCACCGGTCATGAGAATCTTTGGTCTTGCAGTTCCATGAACTCCCGGTTTTATCGGAAACCCGCAGTTGTCACTACCACCAGTTATTTTCAGGGTGTATCCCTCCATACCAAGAACCGAGCCACTTATTTCATCGCCCAGCTTCTTGCCTTTAAATCTGACAGCTCTATCGTCCTTCAACTCCTGTTGATATGCTTTGCCTGTCTCTGGGTCCGAAATTACCACCTTTAGCTCCATTCTAAGACTAATTGAAGATATTGGAGGGTATCAATAAAAACAACTATTTTACCTTCTTTAGTCTCTCTTTGACAATCCTGCTTATCTCCTTTCCATCAACTCTGCCCCTGAATTCCTCCATTGCCTTGCCAACAAGGGGTCTGAATGCTCTTTCACCTCTGCTCCTGATAAATTCAAGATTTTTTTCTATTAATCGGTCTATACTTTTCTCTATGTCCCCCATAGGCATCTTGATCGCTTCTGACCTCTTTTTGATTGCAAGTTCTATATCTCCTCCCCCTTTTGCAATATCAGCGATAATTTCAGGGATGGATTCCTTTGGAATTCTCCCTTCATTTACGGCCTTGAGAACCTCGCGATAGTGGGGTATTTCTATCGAATCAGGCTCTATCCCATACCTTTTCTTAACCTCTTTTGTTGTTATTAGGAGGGTTGTCGCTATGATGGAAGGCTTCAGATTCTTGAATTCCCTGACGAATTCCTCAAATTCTTTCAGGAATCTTGATCTTAAGAGCTGGTTTGCCAGCTCATGGCTAAGCCCTATCCTTTTGAACTCCTTAAGGCGCTCCTCAGGAAGCATGGGCAGATTCTTCTTCATCTCCAGAATTTTTTTCTCATTTATGGGAATCGGCAATTCGTCTGTTTCCGGATACATTCTGGCCGAACCAGGTAGGGGTCTCATGAATTCTGTGCTTCCATCACCTTTTGCCCTTCTCGTCTCTTTGATGACTCCGTTTAATGCAAGTCTGCATCTCTCAAGAACAGCCTCCGCTGCCTTTTCCGCCACCCCCCTGGATCCCCCTACAAGAACAAATGCGTCATTATTCTTGATAGAAAGCCTGTTAGTAACTGCCTTTATCTCTTTCTCCCCAATTCCATAACCAGGTAGTTCATCAGAATGAAAGATGCCCCCGACCCCGGCTACCGCTCTGGCATACTGTGCCAACTCAGGGCCGAGTTTTCCTTTCAACAGGGTGTTGAATCCGGGTAGTTTTACGGCAATTATTCTTGAATTTTTATTTTTAAGCAATGCGGATATCAGGTTTGATTTGCTATTCCTGAAGATTTTTGTTATGTCATAAAAATTAGATTTTAATTCCACCCTGCTTAGTTTTCTTTTCCTGAGCTCCTTTGCCACCCCAATTAGCATTAACTGCCTCTCTACCTCCAACCTTACGCCCTTTGAAATCAGCCTTAAATCCTGCACGCCCTTAATCTCTATCCGCTCCCCCTCCCCAATTGATACATTAACATCCTGCCGAATAGTTCCAATACCTCTCTTGACACTTTCTGTTGCCCTGAGAATCATGCCAATTTTTTCAGCAGTTTCTCTTGCCTGTTCAGGGTTTTTTATATCCGGGTCTGTTCCGATCTCTATGAGGGGGATTCCCAGCCTGTCCAGTCTATAGGTGGTTGTATTGCCTTTTTCAGATATCTTTCTGGCAGCATCTTCCTCCAGGCAGATGGTAGGAATTCCGACCCTACCGAAGGTTGTATCTACGAAGCCGTCCATCGCGACGAGAATAGTTCGCTGGAAGCCGGATGTGTTTGAGCCGTCTATCACAGTCTTTCTCATTACCTGTAATTCGTCCACAGGTTTTGCATTGAGAAGAAGTGAAACCTTCAGCACTATGTCCAACGCTTCCTCATTCAAGAGGTGCGGTGGCTCCTCGTCCAATTCAACCAGACAGTTAGTATCAGAATATGCCTGGTAGATTATAGTCTTATCCCTGAGGAATTCATGCATCGCTGCCGGGTCAATATCCCCTACCTCCCCAGCAACCGCCCTTAATTTTCTTTTTATGATCAGGTCGGGCTCATCGTCTCTGATCTCAGAGGGGCAGGAGCAGAACAGCTTCTTTGTATTTAATTGTTGATGGATTTCTATGCCGCATTTCAGGTCTAAGGATTTATAGTCGTGGATCATTTTGTATCGGTAAGTGTCATCGAGCGACTGAAAGGAGCGAAGATGGCACATGTTTTCGCCAGCCTTTTTTTAAAAGGCTGTGCAGGTGGATTTCTATGCCGCATTTCAGGTCTAAGGATTTATAGTTTAAGTCCGTTTTTATATTCTTTCTTCTACTATGGGATCAAATCGGTTTATCTGAGATATGTCCCGGACACATAACCCACCCTCTTTATTCTTATCCTTATCTCCAGAATTCCCGTCACCGAGAATTCATCCCCCCCTCAACTCCTGTTTTTCTTGGAGAATTCATCAGATACAACTATTGACCTTCTTCTTTGTTTTCCTGGCAATTTTTCGGTTTGATTATCGGTAAGAAATCCTTTAGAGTGCAACATTCTGGCGGGATTACATCAATATTTAATCGTAGAACCCAATATATAAAAAGGTAATGGTTGAATCAGCACCTGTGAAGATTATTAATCTGGATGTTCTGAAACCGCACAAGCCAGACATAATTGAGTTTGGGAAAGCTATAGAGAAGGAGAAAAGTGTCAGTGCCGTTAATCTCCAGGTCTATGCGATAGATGAGAAAACGGAGTCAATAAAGCTCGTGCTGGAGGGGACAAATCTTGACTTTGAGAGTATCAGGAAGATCATTGAGGACTTCGGCGCGGTCGTTCACAGCATAGATAAGGCAGTTATTGGAAAAAAGGAGATTATAGACTTTCCTGAGGTAAAGTAGAGTTAAGATGAGTTTGAATGATTTCCTTGTCATTCTTAGAGAGAATGATATAATAAGGAGATACATAACCATAAACTCTTTTGATGGCGTTCTGACCATATTTGGCATAGTTCTTGCAAATTTTGTGGTTGGAATTCAGGATCCGTCATTTATTATTCTCCCGAGCATTGGTGCAACGATTGCGATGGGTGTCTCTGGTATGTGGGGTGCTTATGCCGCTGAATCTGCCGAGGTAAAGAAATCACTCAGTGACCTGGGAAGGCATCTGCTGAGAGACCTGAATGGCACAAGGAGGTACAGAAGAGGTAAAAGAACTTCCTTTATGGTTGCAGTGGTTGATGGTTTAAGCCCGATGACGGCCTCTTTTCTGATATTGATTCCCTTCATCCTGGTTTCCTTTAACCTTCTGGAAATAATCACTGCCTATTACATATCCTTCCTGATAGTCGCCGGGTTGCTTTTCCTGCTTGGAATATTCCTGGGCAGGATATCAAAGGAAAATGTCATTGAAAATGGTTTCAGGATGCTACTCGCAGGGGCCGTGATAGGGGTTATATTCTACATTATGTCGCTGTTTGGTGCTTTGTAGAAGAAACTATGCGACAGTATGGAGTTATGGTAAACCGCATCGTCAGGACCTACGGTTCCGACATCTCCCTGTGAATTTTGCTTCGCAAAATTCAGATATATGCTATTTCTGGATAGTGTAGAATTCAAATATAATTTAATTAGAATTAAGTGCCATCGAGCAGTTCATAACGCTTGGACGAAGATGGTACAATCTGTCAACTGGATTTCCAGTTGTGGTCAACAGCGTCCCGGGGTTCCCACATATTATGCAGTACAACCCGGATCGCTGGACGTCTTAACTTCCGTGTTCGGGATGAGAACGGGTGTTTCCCGTCCGCTGTGACCGTTGACCAATAT
>WALD01000017.1 GCA_015523055.1 Candidatus Altarchaeota archaeon | reverse complement strand
ATACATGGAGTCGTGATCTAAAGCCATTACTTGCATCTGTTCCAAAATTTGAAATTGTAACGAGAGATGTAATCAGAGGACTGAAATAGGAAATCAAACAACCTCGCCTTAAAAGGCGAGGATGTAACTTACAAATTTAGCTTTGCTTATTATTCATCTACGGATTAGAATCCGTAGTGTGCTAAATTTGTAATCATCGAATGCTCTCCAGCCACATCCCGACATAATCCGTTCTTCCGGCTCTTCTTGCCTTCTCCTTAAATCCACGCTGCCTTGCAATTCTATCAAGGACTTTCCATGTCCCTGAGCCGTACTGCGCGGCTTTTTTAGATCTGTTCAGGATAAAATCTGGAACCCCAATTTCACGTCCAAGTTCCCGGAGGGGGTATTTTCGGATGAATTTCTTATTACCCACAGCATCGATACATGAAAATTCATTAGAATTCTTAACCTCGTGAATCTTCAAATCCACAGGGATCGCCATAACATGGTTTTTAAACCGCTCGTCCATATATGGGACACGGAGTTCTATGCCGTTTGCTCTGCAGACCGCAGCGTCCTTGTTGATCTGCTCCGCGTATATGTTTTCTACATCCCTTTCCATCATTTTTCCTACCCTTTCATAATCTGGAAGCGGACCAAGGTATCTGTTATAACCACCGAACAGCTCATCTCCTCCCTGTCCGCAGAGAACTACAGACAGGGCATCCTCCTTGGCTTTTTTTGAGGCAAAATAGAAAGGAATTTCAACAGAAACCTTTACGGGGTTAGGGTCATTGATTGTCTGAATTATCCTGCTCAAGGAATCTTCAATTTTTTCGGGATCAAGGTTTATAACCTTGATATCAAAATTCAGATCTCTGCATTTATCTACATATTCGAGGTCGGGAGACCCCCCAATACCACAGGAATATGCAGTAACCTCCGAAAATTTTGAGGCAAGAAGGGTGATTATGGTGGAATCTATTCCACCGGAGAATACGACACCAACCTTCGGCTCGCAGGTTTTTTCTACTGCATTGCTCAGCAATTCTTTTAATCTGTTGATGTAGGCCATTGTAATTATTCTGCCCCCCCTGGGTTGGATTACGACATCACGAAGATTTTTCCACCTCTGGCGCCCATCCCGGTGATGTCCCCTGAGTTTCCATAGACGATTAATTCACCGGCATTTAGTGTATTTCCCGGGAGATATTCTGAATAGCCGTGCACTATTATGGTTATATCTCCGGAAAAAACACCAAGATTAAGACCAGCATCGCCAAATACCTCAATTGTTATAGGTTTCTTTATCAGGGTTTCTATTACCGGAAGTTTTGGGTTTAGAATATCCAGGAGGTGTATGACCTCTAGTTCTCCATCGTATCTCATACCATCCGGTAGTAAAGAATTTATCTTTTTCCTCAGCCTGTGGTCCTTCAGGTCATTATGAGCGTTATTCAGTGTATTGAAACAACCATTGCACGGCACTACGAGCTTATTACCCCTCCTCTCAGCCAGAATTAGGTTTCTGGCAGATAATGCCAGTTGTGCATCTTTATCATAAACCTCAAGTTGGGGATATGGGCAACAACCCACATTTTCTATTTCAACCGGCCCTATACTAAGATATCTCAGCACGGTCTTTATGCTTTCCATCAGAAAGGGATAATTGTGGGTGAAGAGACAGCCCCAGAATACCGGCATTTCCCGTTTCATCGTTCTATTCATTAGGAATCTTCATTTAAATCAAACCCATGAACAACAAAAAGTAGGCATAACGGCGTTGGCAGTAATCATATTTACATCTATCTGAGCACCTCCTTGTCGAGAATTAGATGACTGAAAAATCCCAACAAGGCGAAGCCGACATAATGAATATCTATAAGGTATAACGGTAGTGATAGTAAGATCCCGATGAGAGGG
Organism: Candidatus Altarchaeota archaeon; assembly: GCA_015523055.1. GTDB lineage: Archaea > Altiarchaeota > Altiarchaeia > IMC4 > QMZM01 > WALD01. The sequence continues at coordinate 13,770 of WALD01000017.1, read as the reverse complement.
GTATGAAAGAGTCCCCTGTGTCTGGAGAACCATAGGACATAAAGGAAAGAGATAAGTGCCAGAGGGATATAGATTAATTCTATTCTTCTAAGAAACGCAAAGGCTATCAAACACACAATAGATACAGCAAGAAAGAGTCTGCCTGTAATCTTCCGCATCTTTGATGAGGGGGTGTCTATGTCCGGCAGAATTGAGTAGAGAATTCCAATTACATTCCCAGATACCAAAATCTCTATCGAAATATGGAGACCTATAAGTTTGTCCATCAGTAGCAGGATAATCCCTGCCATTACCAGATAGCCAAAGATGTGGGTTTTGTAACCGGGCATGGTGTAATATTTTACTCTGAGCATATAATCTATCATGTTAATCATCCCGCCCTGAAGGGCGAGGCTTGTAAGCTTGTAACTATGAAAACTAATTCACGCTACGATTGGCTGGTTGACAGCAGCTTGTTGCCCAGAGAACCTGCTGAGGGCAACGATGTTTCGTGCTGCATTAAGGTCAGCATTGATGCTGAATCCACATCCCCTACAACGATACCAACTTTTCTGCCTGTTCGCTTTTCTGACCTTTATAAGCTATGTTATAGGGTCGCACAGTGTCTTCAATGTAGTTATCCAGAGGGATTTGCAGTTTAATAGTTCTTCGCATGATAAACCATTAGATTCAGTATTCAGATATATAAAACCATTAAATAACCAGGAGGTGAAATCGCAATTCCTCTCTCTCCCCCGAAGGGAGGAAGTCCCTTGCTCCGTTTACTATGGCATCACTTGAGTTTGTAACCCCGTTGGCTCTTGCAGGTCTTCTCCTCTTGATTCCAATTATAATTCTCTACCTCCTGAAGCCAAAACCGAAGCACATAAAGCTCCCTACCCTGATGTTCGTAGTTTCAAAGAAAAGGAGGAAGAGGTTCGCATCATTCTTTAACAGGTTCATAAGGGATCCGTTGCTTCTTCTGCAGCTCCTGATAATAATCCTTCTTGTCCTTGCCGTGGCGAATCCTTTTATGATCCGGTGGGAAGAGAAGAGTGAAAAGGGAGCAGTTGTCCTTGTTATTGATGCCTCGGCAAGCATGCAATCAACGGATGTAACTCCAAGTAGGTTTGAAAGGGCAAAGGAGATCGCGATGCAGATTCTAGACCATCAGAATCCTGAAAGTTCGATAAGTATAGTTCTGGCTGAAAACCTTCCGATCCTCCTTCTGAGAGGCGGGACAAAAGAGGACGCTATGAAAATCCTATCCAGCATCAGAGCCGCAGACACGGGATCTAATATAGGGGATTCAATTCTCTTCGCAAAGGACATTCTGTCTGGTTCCATGCTGAATAAGAGGATTTATGTGCTCTCTGATTTCTCAAAGAGTCAGGAATCCGAAATGGAATTCTCAAGGAAGATGGCATCAATGGACAATGTTGCAGTTGAATTTGTAAGGGTATCTGGAAAAGGGAAGAATTCAGGTATAATAGACATTGATGCGAAGCGTTTTATCACAGAAGCAAAGAAATGTTCAATAACCTTTACTGTAAAGAATTTTGCTCGTGATGAAGATAAACTGCCCATAGATGTTTTTGTTGATAGCAAGGAAGTGGGCCGGATAGCAAAGCGTCTCGGGGGAGGGGAGCAGTTTCTCTATCACCTTGAACCGAACATTACAGAGAAAAGGCACGTAATAAAGGTTGTAGTAAATGCAAATGATGCTCTCGCTGTTGATAATACGGCCTTTGCTTTCCTTCCAGGAGTAAAAAAATACAGGGTTCTGCTGGTTACAAAGGAGGGATCGGACAGCTATCTAAGATATGCTCTTGAAGCATCATCAAATGTTGATCTGGAGGTGTCTATTCCCCCGATCATTCCAGAATTTTATGGATTTGATACTGTAATACTCGGAGACATAGATCCGAAAATAATTCTCCCCGGAACATTTAAAAAGCTTGGTGAATATGCCCGGGATGGTGGAAGGGTTGTATTTCTGGTATCATCAGGTATGGGGGAAATGGATAATAAAAATATGATTTCCATTCTTCCTGTTATACCTGTTGGTCTTAAAGAGGGGGATGAGAGGATGAGGGTGGTGGAGAATCATGAAATCATACAGGGTGTAGTGCTTCGGAATCTAATCACAAAAAGACATCTTCAATGTGTAGCGAAGAACCAGAGCCGTGTAATAGCAACCATTGATAAGAGTCCTGCACTTGCCTATCATAGCTATGGGAAAGGAACGGTTGTCTTTGTTGGAATAAATCCAGATGAGGAATGGAGCAATTTCTATTACAGCTCCTTCCACCCAATATTCTGGTTTCAGCTCATGCAGTGGATAAATCGGAGAGAGGATTCACTAGTTACTAACAACTTCAGGACAGGAGAATCTCTGCCTCTAAAAGACAGGGTTACTGTTGTAACCCCCTCAGGAAAATCCCGTCATACAGAAAACATAATTTTGGACGAGGTCGGAATCTACACCATAGGCTCCAGTGACCCGGATAATAAGGTGGCTGTTTCCCTTCTTGATGAATCAGAATCCGACATCTCTGAATCCATCTCTAATCTGAATACAGTAAACGATGGGAATTCTGCAATTCTCAGGGAGAAGGTTCAGGTACGGATAGAATTCTGGCTCTATCTCATCATCCTTGGTCTGATTTTTCTTTTTATTGAGAGTTTAACATATAAAAGGAAGGGTTTACTTGAAGAATAACCAGCACTTATTAATCCCTTGTCAATATAAGGGGGCTTCGCCCCCTTATCAACCCTCCTGAATTCCTGGTATTTATTAATCCCTTGTCAATAAGAATATCCAGAGAATGGAAACCAAGTGGAAGGTTATTATCCTAATGTCCTTACTCGTCTTTGTTGCTCTTGGGATTGTTGGGATAATAGCACTGGCAGGGGAGTTCAACAAGAACGAGATGCCCTTTTTCGGGAGCAAGATTGCCATGATTCCGGTGAAGGGGTACATAACTACAGAGAGGTGCGGCCCCAGGATGATTGGCGGAACACAGTGTGCCGAAGTGGCAATAGTAAGAGATAGGATAGAGGGTGCTGAAAGCGACCCTGCAATAAAGGCCATTGTTCTGGATATAAATTCCGGTGGGGGCAGTGTAGTTGCAACCGGCGAGATTGAGGAGGTGGTCAAAAACTGCAATAAACCAGTGGTTGCATGGATTGAGGATGTTGGCGCTTCAGGGGCCTATTATATCGCCTCCGCAGCTGATGTTATTGTAGCGAATAGAAATTCAATCATAGGAAATATAGGGGTTATAATGACGGTACCTCAGTATTACGGGTTGCTGAGAATGCTTGGCGTTAACATGACAGTAATCAAAGCAGGGAATAGTAAGGACATAGGAAGTCCATACAGAGAGATGACCGAAGGCGAGAAGCGTGATCTTCAGGAAATGGTGAATAAGATCTACTATGATTTTGTCTCAGGGGTGGCGGAAAACAGAAACCTCTCTAGGGTGTATGTTGAGAATATATCCGACGGAAGCATTTATCTTGGGCTTGAGGCGAAGGAGCTTCATCTGGTGGATGTTCTTGGTGGGAGGTCCACTGCGATAGAGATTGCATCGGGGCTTGGGGGAATTGAAGGAACCCCGGGGATAGCTGAAGCAAGGCCAAAAAGAAATCTGGTGGACATGTTGTCGGAGATGTCAACCCATATGGGCTATGGCATAGGCAGAGGCATAATAAGTGGATATGGAGGTAAAATATGGGAAGAATAAAACAGACCTATCTAAAGAGAATTGCCAACGAGCTCCTTGAGAAATATCATGGGGAGTTTGGCAAGGACTTTCAGGGGAACAAGGAGAGTGTGCAGAAACTAACTACTGTGAAAAGTAAGTCCATAAGAAATAAGATTGCGGGTTACATAACAAAGGTTGTGAAGAGGGAAGCGACAGAGGAAATCTAGAAGAAAACACTTTGAAAGAATTCAAGACCTGGATGTAATCCCACCCGGGTGGAATTCTCTCATATCTCATAGCATATTTCTTTATATCCGCATGACTTGCATTTTTTGTCTGTAGCAGAGGGACCGATATCCGGAATTTTTCCTTGAAGAATCTCTATGATGGCATCTCTCGTATCTATAACCTCCCGCCTCAGTTTCTCTGTCGTCATTATTGGCCTTCTCTCCTGAATTCTTGTATACTCAACGAAACCGTAAGGGATGGGATCCTTCAGGTTGAATTTGTCCTCAAGAAGCATAGCATAAGCGCAGGTCTGTAACCTGTCACCCTTCCATATACCATCAGATGGCTGTCCCGTCTTTATCTCTATTGGAATGTACGTGTCCTCAAGCATTACCTTATCGACCCTGCCGGTAATTGCAAGTTGGTCCGACTTTATGTAGTATTCAACCCTCCAGGGGGTTATTAGCTTTAGTGCTTTTTCAATCCCAATCTCCTCAACAAGAAGTCCCAGCTTGGTGCTTATAGTTCCAATTTCGTTCAGCACCTCTGTTTTTATATCCGGGATAAACCTTTCGTAATTTACGCCCTTTAGCATGTTTTTATAAATATGGGGAAAATCCTGCATTATCTGCTCCAGTTCCTGAAGAAGGAGTATCTCCAGCTCATCCGGGTGATGAATTCTGCCCAATAACCTCGCCTGCCTCATACTGAGTTCCTTTCTCACAGCATGCCCGACCAGCCCCCTGGTCTGTTCTTCAGTAGGTCTGGCCTTTATCTTCAATACCCTTGAAAGATAGATACTTCTCGGGCAGAAGGTGTATTGGTTCAGGGTAGATGCGTTTACATCCATCTTGCAGAATTCCAATATCCCTAAACTTAGGGCGATTAAGATAGATCAGACTGATGCCTTGGCAGCCATTTTTCTGTTCTTTCGCCTTATCTTGTTGGTTTTTCCGCATTTCCTGCACTTCGTGGCTCCCACAGGATTCTTTGCGTTACATTCCATGCAGATGCCCTTGAAGATTCTAATCTCTGCCTCCTTGAATCGTGCCATCTTAGATATAGCTATTATTAATGCAATGCATAAAAATGCGGAATTTAAGCCGTCCCTCATAATCTTTTAGGACAGGAATTCATCAGATGTGAATTTGTGTCGCATTACCGGGAGGAGTATATTCTCATATACCATATAATTACAATGGATGAGCTGGATAAGATACTTATCATAGGGTCCGGGCCTATACAGATTGGGCAGGCGGCGGAATTTGACTATAGTGGCAGCCAGGCCTGCCTATCTCTAAGAGAGGAAGGGAAGAAGGTAGTTCTCGTGAATTCAAACCCTGCTACAATCATGACAGAGCCGGACATTGCAGATATAATCTATATTGAACCCTTAATCCCGGAGATAGTTGCAAAAATTATAGAAAAGGAGAGGCCCGAAGGAATTCTACCCACAATGGGCGGGCAGACCGGCCTGAATATTGCATCGGCTTTGGCTGTCATGGGTGTTTTTGAGGAATATAACATAACAGTTCTCGGAACACCTATAGAAACGATAAAGAACGGCGAGGACAGGAATTCATTTGCGAATCTTATGAGAAAAATCAATGAGCCAGTACCACCCAACAGGGCCGTGAATTCATTCATTGAGGCAAAAGAAGCAGCAGAAGAGATTGGCTATCCGGTTATTGTTAGGCCGGCATATACACTTGGAGGAGGCGGGGGAGGAATCGCAGAAAATGAAGATGAACTTGAGAGGATAACAAGACATGGTTTGCAGTTAAGTATGATAAATCAGGTTCTGATAGAACAGTCGCTCATTGGATGGTATGAATTTGAGTATGAGGTGATGAGAGACTCCCATGATAATTGCATCACCATATGCTCAATGGAGAACATTGATCCAATGGGAATTCATACCGGGGAGAGCATTGTCGTCGCTCCTGCTCAAACGCTGAGCGATGTTGATAACCAGATTCTCAGAAACGCCGCATTGAAGATTATAAGAGCCCTGGGTGTTGAAGGCGGTTGTAATATACAGTTTGCCCTGCATCCCGAAACCCGGGAGTATATGGTAATAGAGGTCAATCCCCGGGTTTCGAGATCGTCAGCATTAGCGTCCAAGGCTACTGGTTATCCCATAGCGAGAGTCGCAGCAAAGGTTGCAATAGGCAAAACGCTGGACGAGATTCCAAACGAGGTGACTAAGAAGACTCCGTCCTCTTTTGAGCCATCCATTGACTATATAGTGATGAAAATCCCGAGATGGCCATTCGACAAGTTCAGGGACATAGACCGAACCATAGGGACCCAGATGAAAGCAACAGGGGAGGTTATGTCCATTGGCAGAACGTTTGAGGAGGCGATGCAGAAGGCGATAAATTCCCTTGATATAAACCGGGATGGAATCGGCGGCATGGGGGAGGAGGATATTGATAAGATTAAGGAAAAGATTAAGACACCAAATGATGAGAGAATATTCTATATTGTGGATGGCTTCAGGGCCGGGATGACTGTTGAGGATATTAATAAGCTTTCTTATATAAATCCCTTCTTTTTAGAGAAGATTAAGGGTCTGGTCGATGTTGCTGAAAGCATGGGAATTGCTATTTAATTCCTCATTCTGAGGGTATTAATATATTAATAGGGGATAAGTTGAGTGGAGATGTAATAAGCATATAAGGACACTATCACAGAGGGGGCTATCCCTAAGAACAGAAAAGACAATTACGCGATATCACTCATAAACTCATTGGTTAGATTAAGAATTAAAAAATATAGAACTACAGCGGGGTTGAGCAGCCAGGAGTGCTCGTCGGGCTCATAACCCGAAGGTCCGAGGTTCAAATCCTCGCCCCGCTATCTTCTTTTTTCTCTATTGCCTGATTTCCTCCTTTCATTATCCTATTTCTATAGTACTGCAGCGGATGCTTCACTCCGCAGTCTCTAACACAGAGCCCATAACTCTTTATCTTTGCACAGGTCGGGCAGGAATATCGGGTGGTGGACTTCCCTCCAGCTAAGAATTCCAGCTGATACCTTGTTTTTTCTTCGTCAAATCTGGGAAACCGCGAGAATATCCTGACTACCTCATTAACAGGAAGACCGAGGCCGATGAAGAATGTGCCGAGTATGAACATGGAATTGTGGGATGCATTCCCTGCCTCCAGACCTGAGAGCATCGCTGAGATGCAGGGGGGGATGGCATCCTCTCTCACCCTATCAACCCTGAATTCGGTCCTTGGTTGTTGGGTAGAATTCAACCACTTTGCTGTTTCTTTGAACCATGGCGGAATTCCAAGAAGGTTTGGAGGCTCCATTATTCTAAGCTTGATGGCTTCGCGGAGTAGAATGAGTGGTTCCGAATTCCTTAATTTAACCATGCCGGAATTCATTTCTCTGTTGACCAGTTTCCATTCCGGGGAATTCCCTGCAATGTCCTTTGTTAATTTGAGGTATTGCTGAAATGGGACTTTGTTTTCCTTGATTTTGATGTCCATTGCCTCCATTAACCTCCTGATTATTGGTTCTTCCTCGGAGAGAAGGAGGTGGTGGGCGTTCTCTGCCTCTCCCGCAGCATACCTTCTTATGATTGTCCTGTTGCCGGTAAGGGCTGAAAGAATTCGTGCAACTGCAAAGCTGAGGATGGATAATTCCTGTTGTATCCTATCGTCAAGGTTGAGGGATATTCTTCCCAGGATTCCGTCAATGACCCTCTTCTTCCCGAGTTCAAAACTACCGCCATAAAGGGGATCTCTCTGAATCTCGTCCAGAGTCATATTGAGAGAAGAAACATAGTCCTTCGCCTGTGGAAGGAAAGGGTACCTCGCCAGAGTCTGGAGATTGAATTCTGCCATATCTATATGACTTAGGTTGCATCCCGTAAAAAATCAATAAACAGGTAAACCCATTTGAAATCACAATTTTTAATAATCTAATCCAATGATATATCTCCCGGTTAGAATGAGCAAAAAGAAAGATAAGGGTGAAGAAAAGAGAAACAAACACCTTATGGATGAACTGAAGGATTGTAAGGACGAGAACCTACGACTGAAAGCGGATTTTGAGAACTATAAAAAACAGCTGGACAGGGATAAGGAGCAGTTTGCCAGACTTGCTAACGAGGAGCTTATCCGGGAGTTGCTTAATATAGTGGATGATATGGAGAGAGCTATCGGGGATAAGGAGGTCAATGGGTTCAGAATGATTCATAAAAACTTTATCAAGATTCTTGAGAGGATGGGTCTGAAAAGGATAGAATGTCTCGAAAAAAAATTTGACCCCCACTACCATGAGGTTATGTATGCAGAGGAATCAGAACAGGAGGCGGGAACCATTCTGGAGGAGTTTCAGGCAGGTTATATGCTGAAAGATAAGGTAATAAGGCACTCAAAAGTAAAGATTGCTAAATAAGGTAAATAAAATGGCAGAAGAAAAAACAAAGAAGGAAAAGATTATAGGGATTGACCTGGGTACAAGTAATTCCCAGGCAGCTGTTATGATGGGTGGCAAAGCAACGATAATTCCATCGGCAGAGGGAGCGACTTATGCAGGGAAGATGTTTCCCTCCGTTGTTGCCTTTACAAAGGATGGACAGATGCTTGTGGGAGAGCCTGCAAGGAGACAGGCGGTTTCTAATCCTGAGGGGACCATTATTTCTGTCAAGAGGAAGATGGGAACTGATTATAAGTACAACATCCATGGCAAGGAGTATACTCCACAGCAGATATCTGCCTTTATCCTCCAGAAGATTAAGACCGATGCCAGGGCGTTTCTTGGCGAGGATGTGAAGAAAGCGGTTATTACTGTCCCGGCCTATTTCGATGACAATCAGAGAACTGCAACAAAGGATGCCGGGACTATTGCCGGCCTTGAGGTGGTAAGAATCATCAACGAGCCGACTGCTGCTGCCCTTGCTTATGGTATAGACAGGATTGAAAAAGAGCAGAAGATACTGGTCTTTGATTTTGGAGCAGGCACTCTGGATGTTACGATAATGGAGTTCGGTGAGGGGGTATTTGAGGTTATCTCAACATCAGGGGATACGCAACTTGGTGGAAAAGACATGGATGAGGCTATTGTCAGATGGATTACAGAGGAATTCAAGAAGGATACCGGTATTGATTTGAATTCCGACATAACCGCGATTCAGAGGGTAACAGAGGCCGGGGAAAAAGCGAAGATTGAATTATCAACTGTACTGGAAACAGAGATAAATCTGCCGTATATTACTGCTGATGCCTCCGGACCAAAACATTTAACAAAAAAGGTGACGAGGGCGCAGCTCGAGAAACTGGTAAACCCGATAGTAGATAAATGCAGGAATTCAATGGATCAGGCGATAAAAGATGCTAAACTGAGTAAGGAGGACATAACAAAGGTAATTCTTGTTGGTGGCCCTACCAGAATGCCCATAGTCCAGAAATTCGTTGAGGACTTTGTTGGGAAGAAGGCTGAGGGTGGAGTTGATCCCATGGAGTGTGTGGCTATGGGAGCAGCCATCCAGGGTGGGGTTCTTGCTGGAGAGGTCAAGGATATTGTGCTTCTGGATGTTACTCCCCTGACTCTGGGGATAGAGACTCTCGGTGGGGTAGCAACAGCATTGATTCCAAGGAATACCACAATCCCAACGAGGAAGAGCCAGATTTTTACAACTGCTGCTGATATGCAGACAGCAGTCACAATCAATGTGGTGCAGGGTGAAAGGCCAATGGTTTCTGACAATACAAGTCTGGGTCAGTTTAATCTGGTTGGAATTCCCCCGGCTCCGAGAGGAATTCCACAGATTGAGGTTACCTTTGACATTGATGCAAACGGAATTCTGAATGTTCATGCAAAGGATCTGGGTAGCGGGAAGGAGCAGAGGATTACCATTACCGCTTCAACGAAACTTTCACAGGAAGAAATAGACAGGATGATGAAGCAGGCCGAGGAGCACGCTGAGGAGGACAGGAAAAAGAGGGAGGAGATAGAGATAAGGAATAATGCGGATTCGGTAGCCTATGCAACCGAGAAAACCATTTCTGAGATGGGCGACAAGATAGCAAAGGAACAGAAGGACCGGGTTGAGGGGGCATTGAAGGCACTAAAGGATGCCCTTGCAGGTACCGATAATGAAGCAATAAAAAGCAAGACTGATGAACTGAGCAAGGTCCTGCAGGAAGTGGGGGCATCAATTTATCAGCAGGCACAGGCAGCACAGCAACAGGCACAGGCCGGGGGACAGGCAGGTCAGCAGGAAGAGCAGACAACCACGAAGGATGGAGAGGAGGTAGTGGATGCCGACTACAAGGTGGTGGATGAGGAGAAGAGGGGGGATGGGAAGGATAAGGGAGATAAAACTAAAAAGTAAGACGGCCAAAAGGGCAGGTTGCAATACCAAAACCTGTGCGGAAGAGTTTTAGATTTAAATCAGGTGGGAAGATCAGTTCTATGTACAATATGAGGTAATGCTGGGGGAAACCTAATGAGTTTATGAGATACTCAGACGTTGTCCTCATCTGTAACAATAACAACCTTCCTACTATAATGAGATTATCTGGGTTATCATGTGAAAAGAAACCAGGTAGAGGAAACATGGCACGGGAATGTGTAACATATAGTATTGGTGGGGTTGAAGAAGACCAGGTGCAAGAAGGACTGATAACTCCTTAATCACCGAGACCCTAGAGTACAAAAACATTGTGACCTTCGAGCTGTGCAATAGGTGTCCTATCCATATATGCACTATTTATAAGCATTAAGTGCGCATTTTTATATAGAATGAAAAAAAACATAACCCTTCCGGATGAATTAGTATTTGAAGTGGAGAGGAATCTCGTTGGAAAGTATTATTCGACCCTCTCCGATGTAATAAGAGATGGTCTGCGGGATATTCTCTCAATCTATGGAAAAAAAGAAGGCCCCAGAGAGGTGGCATTCAACCTATATAGAAGGGGGGAGGTAACTGCAAGACAGGGGGCAATGATATGTAACTTGAGTCTGAGGGACTTTCTGAATTTGGCATCTAATGAGGAGATCTATCTTCAATATGGGAAAAAGGAGCTTGAAGAGGACCTAGCATGATTGTCTCTGATTCCACGCCCCTGATCCATCTGGCCAAAATGGATGCTCTGGGACTGCTTCAACAACTATTTAAAAAGGTTTACATAACTGAAGTAGTTTACGGTGAGGTAGTTACGGAGGGTAAATCGATTAATGCTCCTGATGCCAACGTAGTGGAAAAGTTCGTAGATAAATGGATTATTGTTAAGTCTGTGAGTCTGGAAACCTCAGAGAAGATAGCGAAAGAATACGGGATTGATGTTGCTGAGGCAGGCGTTATAGTTCTTGGAAAAGATCTAAAGTTAGCGGTATTGATTAATGAGCGGCTTGGTAGAATTGCCGCAAGAGAGGAGGATGTTGAGGTTATTGGAACTATTGGAATACTGAAAAGAGCTCTTGACGAGGGATTAATAAACAAGAGGAAATATCTGAATTTGCTGAATCGAATGAAAGACGATAAAGAATTCTGGATTCATCCATCTGTTATTGAAGAAGCCATTTATAGAATAGAATGATTGATAACTCCTTAATCACAGAGACCCCGGAATACAAAAACCTCGTAACCTTTGAACTCTGCAAGAAAATGCCCATTTACAACTGGTTCTACTATAAGGAGGGTTTTGCCCCGGAGCTGGTGTGGAATCTTCTTAGAAGGTTTGAGATTCCGAAGGGTGCAACGGTTTTAGATCCGTTCTGTGGGACTGGAACCTCTCTTCTGGCTGCTGCACAGAAGGGTTACAATGCACTTGGTTTTGATATAACACCTCTTGCAGTCTTTGTTTCCAATGTAAAGCTACAGCAGAGATATGATGTGGGACTGCTGAAAAAGGAGATTGATAGAATCTCCTCATTTAAATTTGGTGAATCAAAGCTGAGGTGGCCCGACCTTGATTTTATTGATATAAGGAAGGCGTTCAGCAGATATGCAAGGAACGATTTGCTTTTCTTCAAGGAGAAGATTATGGGGGTGGATGATAAGAGGATAAGAAATTTCCTCTTCCTCGGTCTGCTGAGCATTGTGATGGAGGCCAGCAATGTCAAAAGAGATGGGGGTGTTCTGAGGATTGTGAAGAAGATGCATCTGCCCCCGGTAAGAAAGCTGTTGAGGAACAGGCTGAAGAGGATGTATAAGGATCTGCTGAGGAGTGAAGAGTTTCCCGGGGGAATTCATGCCTATGCAAGAGTGGGGGATTCAAGAATCCTGCCTATGGAGAAGGAGAGTGTTGATTTCTGCGTTACATCACCACCCTATCTGAACTGGGTTGATTACACAAAGATTTACGCTCTGGAAATGGCTCTTCTCATGAACGGCGATGAGATTAAGAGGGCAAGGTCCGACTCTGTGAGGTCATACATCGGGGCGAAGGAGCCAAAGGAAATTAGAGTAGATTCTGAGCATCTGGATGAGCTTTTTGAGAACCTTGAAAGACTGCCTCAACCGAGCAAACCTCCAGCCATAGTGAAGGGATACTTCGGGGACCTCTTTATGAATCTCCAATCTATTTATAACTCATTGATACCGGGAGGAAAGGCAGCAATAGTCATAGGGAATTCCTGCCTTCCAAATCTGGATATAAATTCAGATTTGATCCTTGCGGAGCTTGCGAAGGGCATCGGATTTGAGGATGAAGGAATCTGGTCATCCAATACAAGGATATGCAAATTCCCTGGGATGAAGAATAGCAGGCCTGTGAGAGAGAGCATTATTATCCTAAAAAAATGACCAAAAGAGACTATTATGAGGTTCTGGGCGTCGGGAGGAATGCCACAAAGGATGAGATAAAAAAGGCTTACAGAAGGCTTGCCCGGAAGTATCATCCCGACATCAATAAAGATGCTGATGCTGAGAATAAATTCAAGGAGATATCTGAAGCATACGAGGTTCTTGCTGATGATAACAAGAAAGCAAAATATGACCGGTTCGGTCATGCGGGAGCCCAGGCAGGATTCAGCGGTGGCGGGTTTTCATGGGATGACTTCAGCCACTTTGATGATATCTCTGACATGTTCGGAAGGGATTTTTTCGGGAGGGATATCTTTGATGTCTTTTTTGGAGGGAGAGGAAGACGAAGGGGCTCAAGTGCAAGGAGAGGTTCAGATCTTAGATATGATCTGGAAATATCTTTAGAGGAGGCTGCCTTTGGTACAGAGAAGGGTATATCTGTGAGAAGGAATGAAACATGCAACAAGTGCAATGGCACTGGAGCGAGATCCCCCTCTGACATAGTTATCTGCCCAGTATGTGGAGGGACAGGGCAACTCAAACAGAACAGGAGAACCCCGTTTGGGCAGTTCGTTACCGTAACAACCTGTAATAGGTGTGGGGGTGAGGGAAAGATTATAAAAAAACCATGCCCTGTCTGCGGAGGCTCTGGGAGAATATCCCGAACCAGAAGAATCTCGGTAAAGATTCCTGCAGGGGTTGAATCAGGGTCCTATCTGAAACTTCATGGAGAGGGTGATTCAGGAGTAAAGGGCGGATCTTCTGGTGATTTGTATGTCGTAATTCATATAAGACCGCATAATGAATTTAGGAGGGAAGGTAATGATATAATATATGAAATGTCAATAAGTTTCTCGCAGGCGGCTCTTGGAGACGAGGTTGAGGTTCCAACGCTTGGAGGGAGGGCAAAACTGAGAATTCCAGCCGGAACTCAGACAGGGACCTTCTTTAAGCTGAAGGGTGAGGGGATTCAAAGGCTGCATGGAAGGGGGCGGGGGGATGAGCTTGTCAAGATCAGGGTTGTAACCCCTGAGAAATTGAACAGGAGGCAGAAGGAGATCTTCAGAGAACTTTCCAGGATAGAGG
>WALD01000016.1 GCA_015523055.1 Candidatus Altarchaeota archaeon | reverse complement strand
AAATTAAGTGTTGCTAATGCTTTATGGGCACAAAAGGATTATCCCTTTGTTGATGAATATTTTAAGATAGTTGAAAAATACTATGGCGGGAAAGTTACCAATCTTGATTTTAGTAAAACTGAAAAATCAAGGCAAATCATCAATAACTGGGTGGAAAATAAAACAAATGGTAAGATAGAAAATTTAATCCCGAAAGGGATAATTGATCCTCTAGCAAGATTGGTTCTTACAAATGCTATCTACTTTAAAGCTAACTGGTCAAAACAATTTCCTGCTGAGGATACAAAAGAAGGGCAGTTCAGATTGAGTTCTGGAGAAACTAAAAAAGTTAAGATGATGCATCAGACAGGTAATTTTAAATATGGAGAAAGGGATAATCTTCAAATTTTAGAGATGAATTATCTTGGTAACGAACTCTCTATGTTAATAATACTCCCAAAAGGAAATTTGAATGGGATAGAGGATACTCTGACCATAAAAAAACTTAATAACTGGAAGAAGAGTATGAAATATGAAAGAGTCAAAGTTATTTTACCAAGATTCAAAATTGAAACAAAATACTTTATGGCTCAGGACCTCAAAGAGATGGGGATGCCAACGGCTTTTTCTTATGATGCCAATTTCACAGGGATGAGTCCAACTGACGAATTATATATTAATGAGGCAATACATCAAACATTCATTGAAGTTGCAGAATATGGGACGGAGGCAGCGGCTGCAACAGCTGTAATTATTGCAATGAAGAGTGCTGGACCATCGCCACAGGAACAATTAAAGATATTCAGAGCGGATCACCCATTTATCTTTATAATACAACAAAAGGATACAGGGAATATTCTGTTTATAGGGAGATTAAGTGATCCAAGTGAAAAGTAGGTTACTCCTCCTTTTCTTTATAGATGGTATTCCTGACAACGCCCCCTGCTTCAACATACGCCTCGGGGTAGATGGCTCTGCCGGGCATTATTGAAACGTTTATCCCTGTCTTTACCTTATCGCCCATCAGGCATCCGAATTTTCTCCTGCCGGATGCCGTTAACTCACTCTTTATCTCTATCCGGACATCCTCATCATCCACTCTGAGGTTCGCTACCTTGGTCCCTGCTCCAAAGTTGCACCCCTCGCCGATTATTGAGTCGCCGATATATGAGAGATGGCATATCCTTGTAGAATTCATAACGATAGAATTCTTAATCTCTACTGCATTGCCTATATGAACATTATCCCCTATAGAGGAATAGGGTCTGATATGGCAGTTGGGACCTATTGTGCAGTTCTCTCCAATCCAGCAGGGGCCCTCAATATATGAGCCAGATTTTATGACAGAACCCCTCCCTATCCTTACCCTGCCCCTGACTACTGCGAATTTCTCAATATCTGCATTCTCTTTCTTGAATTCCATTGTCTTCAATAGCATCTCATTTGCATCAAGCAGATCCCATGGCCTGCCGATGTCTATCCAGTGGCCATCACATTCAAAGCCGTGGACCTCTTTTTTCTTAATCAGGGTTTTCAGGGCGTCTGTAAGCTCATACTCAAGCCGTGTGGACCTCTCAATGCCCCGTATTGCGTCAAATATCTTCGAATTAAAAGAGTATATCCCTGCATTAGCCAGATTGCTCACTGAATTCTTCGGCTTCTCGACAAGGTTACTAACTCTATTCCCCTTAAGGGATATTATCCCGAATTCTGATGGATTATCCACCTCTATGAAGCATATACTGTTCTCGGACTTTGCTTTCCTATTGCATGAGAGGAATCTCGATATCAGCTTTTCAGATGGAATTAAATCCCCGTTTATGGCAAGGAAATTCTCGCCTACCTCCCCCTCGGCAAGGGAGAGGGCGTGGGCTGTGCCAAGCTGCTCCTTTTGTTCAATGTAATGCAGCCTGATTCCGTTGAATCTCTTTCCAAAGTAATCAGAGATGGTTTCCTTTCTGTAGCCGACTATAAGGACAACCCTTCTGAATCCATTCCCCGCCAGTGCCTCAAGATTCCATTCAAGAATTGGCTTCCCGGCAACGGGAAGCATAGGCTTGGGCCTTGTTGATGTAAGGGGCCTCAGTCGTGTTCCCTCCCCGGCTGCTATGACTACTGCATCCATCCTAAATCTTAACACATTCCACCCCTTCCGGAACGAATCGGTTAGCGATTCTCTTGATCTCCCTGCACCTCTTACCGTCCTCATTCCAGTAGGTGATTGAATACTGGGGGGCGCCCCTTTTGTAGAATTCCTGATATAGATATTCCCTATTCCGGGTTTCCCATGACCTCACCCTTACCTCACCGGAATCGTAGGTGGATTCATAGAGACATACCCTTCTTACCCCTCCGTGAATCTCCTTGTCTCCCACCTGGGTAGGGCACCAGCTGTCCCGTCCCGGAAGAAGAAGGTATATTATCAGGGTAACAAGGATAAATGCAATCAGGATAGAAACTACCATGCCTCTTTTCATTTTACTCCCTTCTCAGCCATGATGTAGCCCTTTTCCTGTCTCGGAAGAATTCTCCTGAGGTTCTGTGAAAATTCCCTTTTTCTTACTGGCCTATCGTCCTTCCGGGTAACATTTTTGATGTCAATGACATAATGCGTCTCCTCCGTTTCCGGAATCTTTGCGAGTATCTCAGAGAATTCCTCTACCAGTTTCATACCCTCTGCCCTGATCTTTTCTTCATCACGCATTCTAATCAAACAGGAATTTTCTCGCAAGCGGAAGAATCCGGGGGGCATTCTTCGCGAATATCCTGAGCAGGAACCTGTAGTTTGCTTCCGTTAGCCTCATTATGTCCTCGTCAGATAGGGTCTCTGCAAGGA
>WALD01000015.1 GCA_015523055.1 Candidatus Altarchaeota archaeon | reverse complement strand
TTTTTGTAGTCACCTTAGTGAAGCTTTCAAGTAATTTACCTTTTTTGGTGCTTGTTTTATTTACAGTGGAATTACTAAGAACATTAAAACAATCTCTTCAATGTCTGGTTCGGTTGTGAGGTGGTTCATTTAGTATGAGCTATATTCTCATGCAATAACTTGTTTATCTTCCTTCCTAATTCTAATGCATCTTTTTCTGTAGGTTTAGACTTAGCAGAGATTGTCTTTAATATCTTTAATTGCGCTGTCTTACTTTTAATTGCCGTTCTAGCTACTTCAGACCAATTGATTTCTTGATTAGTTTTCTCCCCTATATATTTATACGATGAGTCGTCTTTCAATAATACTCTTCTTTGTGCTTTTGGGTCTGGTTTCATGGTATCTCCTTGAGGGTTTTGAGACCAGATTCTGGATTGCTCTGATTCCCTTTCTGTTTGCGGTGCAGATATTCCTCAACGACCTCCTTGAGATCTATGTCATAAGCAGGCTCAGGAGGAACATGTTCAACCTGCTAATTGCTCCAGGCACGGTTGCCCATGAACTCTCTCATTTGATAGCTGCCATGCTTACCGGGTGTGAGATAAAAAGGGTTAACCTGTTCAGGCCGGATTCCAGGACAGGGAGCCTGGGTTATGTTGAATACGCCCCGGGGAGGGATGAGTTTGAATTCCTCAGGAACCTCATAGTTGCCTTTGCACCATTCTTCGGCTGCGGAATTCTTCTTATCCTTTTGTTGAATGTAAGCAGTGCGATAACAGGGGAGAATCTGCTGGATTTTGGCATAATGGATGTGGAAAATTCATTTTCTATGATAATAAAAAATTTCCTCAACCAGTTCAATTATCTTGATACTTACCCTGCCCTTCTCCTCATTATATATCTGCAGCTCTGCCTCGGGTTTGGTTCAGCCCCGAGCAGCCAGGACTTCAGGGTTTCTGGCAGGTCACTCAGGAGGAGATGGATTAGCGTGATGCTGCTGCTTCTCGTTATCATCTCCATCGTAATGATTGGTGAATATGCTCACCTTCTGGGGGATTACGGAATCCAGCTGTCAGGAGCAGTAAGAACAGGGCTCAGGTTTTCTGTCATTGTCCTGTCAATTTCGATTCTGTTCATCGTCCTGTCAATTCCCTTTATCGTTGTCCTGATAAAATTCTCAGAGATTGGAGTGGTCGGGAAGATTATCACCCTGGCCGTGTCGTTAATTGCATTAATTCTCACAAACAGCATGGTGATTTCAGTATGCGTGTTCCTCCTGCTTCTCCTCCTCATTAGATACCAGCGGGTCTTTTTGAAGCCTGGGTGATTACCCTCCCCTTCCCGGAGGGAATGAATCTCTGGATGTCTTCAAGTCTTGTTTTTTTCAGCTTCTCATTACCTGAATTCTTCATTACCCATTCTTTAATTTCCTTTGCGAGCTGTCCGGATTTTACATCACCCGGAGAGATTCTTACAATATATGAGGAATTCTCTGCTATTGCCCCCGGGGGGCCGCCAACCACCTCTCCATCAGCAGTGAATCCAATCCCAATCTCAAGAGGCGTGTCCCTGAGGAAATTCTTCCTGCCGTAAATCATGAAGGCTCCCTTGCCTATGTACTGGCCTGCGGGGGCTTCCTTTGAAACCTGCTCCGGCTTTACGTAATAGACATCGCAGGAACCCATTCCTGAGGACCATGCCTTCGAATATGAGGCTGAGGCCCGGGCTGCTTCGTTGAGAGTAGATTCCGGAATTTCCCTGCCCCCGGGATTCTTGATTACGAAGAACGGCGCGCCATAGATGTCGGCATGAAAAACAAGGTCATCCTTTTCCGTGTACCTCTTGATGAGAATCTCGTTTGTCGTGGCATCCCTGCCTCCAACAACAAGAAAGCCGTCACTTGAATGAAACCAGCGGAACTTCTCGAACCACTTCCTTTTCCTTGCCTCTCTTTTCTCCGGAATTCTCTCCAGGAATTCCTGCATGACCTTCCCCTTTTCCTTCTCAAGTTTCTCTATCCTCCTCTGAGTCTCTTCAAGAGCCTTTTTCACCCCTTTCAGTTTCTGTCTGGCATTCTTTGATTTCCCATAGTAGATATTGGCATTCGCAGAGGCCGTCTTTCTCATATCCAGAGAGAATTTCATCCTTCTTTGTATCTATAATAAACCTTGGATAAGATTAATGGTTGTGAGTTATGGATTACCTGTCAGAAAAAGAGAGTTTATCTGGTTCAAAACAGTGGCGGAGTCCTACCCCTCCTTATTCTCCTTCGGCTCTTCGGCTGGTTTCTCTTCCGCCTTTTCTTCAGGATGGGGGGATGGCTCTGGAATGAGAGACTTTAAAGCTACTGCATTGGCACTTGCCTTTGCAAGAATCGCCTTTACCGTTTCCTTGTTTAGAATTTCAGAATTCACTGCAAGGTTAAATGCCTTCCGGTGAGCGTCAGCTATCAGCAAGGGAATGGTTGTTTCATTATAGACTCCTGCATTCATCGCGAGATTCAGGGAATTCATGTATGCATTCTGTATCTTTGATATTGTTTCCTCATCATCAATATGCAGAACCTCGGATGTATAGATAATTCCGTTCTCATAGGCTGCTTTAAGCACCAGCCCGATTTCTATCGGCTCTATACCAAGCCTTGTCAGGGCAGAAGCAACCTCGGTGGATATTATTTCGCCCTTCTTTACTACCAGTGAGTCCTCTGTAACTACGATCTTTCCGCCACCAATCTTTGCCTTTATATTTGCCCTCTGTAAATCACCGATTACAGGACCCGGAGGTAATGATGTGTCTCCCGCCGGGACTATGATATCCTGCGGGGATATGCTGCCTGCCTTTGGTGGAGCGGACATCTTTTCCGATTCAATAATCTTATTCAGCTTGAAAGGATTTGAGTCTGAGAATAGTATACCCAGGGAACCATTGAGGTAATCAGCCATTCCATTGAGCCTGGCCTTTTCAAAAGCCATGATGATGAGATTCTTCTTTGATACCTTTATTTCCGCCCTGCCCCTGAGGCTCTTTCTCATCCTCTGAAGTTGCCTGGAGGGTATATTCTCTATACTAACGATACCCACCACCTTTGATCTGGACATCTTCTCTGCCAGTTCCTCAACCTCTCTTGGTTTCCAGGGTGCTACCATCTTACATTAGTCTCACGGGCTCGCTCATTGTGTATTTCAGATATATTGACCTGATTTTGTCCCCGGGGATGTGCCTCTCTATCCCGGATAGAATTGCAAGGATATTGTCAGCCAGGTCATCAGAAGACATATTCTCAGTGCCTACAAGGGCGTGAATGGTTGGATTCTTCTTGGAGCGAATTCTTATAGAATTTCTTATCCGATCTATGATTGGGCTGAGGTCAGCGTTTGGTGGCACCGGTTGAGGCATCTTCCCCTTTGGGCCAAGAACGATACCCCAGTTTTTACCAACAACTGCCATAAGATCCGGCTGGGCAATAAACGCATAGCAGGAGTTTGCGAATTTCCGCATTTTTCGCTTATCCCTAGAATATTTTTCTAGCTCCTCTCTGTTAAGAACGAATTTAGAATGCTTCTTTGCCCTTAGATTCATGTCACCATCAGCAAAAACTCCGACATTAACATCCCTGCCCCTCCCCTTTGGCAATGGAATGCTGAGATTCAGCTTGAAATCAGAACTCTCGATGTTAATATCCTTAAAATTGACAGAAATCTCCATGGACTGGGTAAATCTCCTATCCTTCCTCTTGCTCTTCAGTTCCTCTATTCTCGAGATTATAGTTTTCTTGTCCATCTGTATTCCTCCTACCCGGTGGTAGTAAACGGAATTGAGGTATCTAACTTTGATTAAATATTTAAGAATGAGTCTACTCCTTGCCCTCTCCCTCTGGTTTTTTGGGATATTCAGCCTTTTCCCCGGACTTTATCTTATCATCAAGATTCCCTTCATCTATCTCCGTCATAATCTCCCCGGGTGATTTCCCGTTTATGGTTACTCCAACTGACTGGCAAACCCCTATGACCTCCTTCACTGCCCCCTTAAAAGTCTCGGCCAGAAGGGAATTCCTCTTCATCCTTGTTATCCTGAACAGCCCGTCAAGGCTCAGATTTCCTGCCGGCTCCCCGCCGCCTGAACCCTTCTCAATATTGACCTCTTTTTTGATTAATGCAGAGGTAGGAGGTGAGCCGAGTTTTATCTCGAAGGTTTTGGTGGATGTATCGACAATTACCCTGACAGGAATCTTCATTCCAGACATGTCCTTTGTCTTCTCATTTATTGCTGTGACCACCTGGTTTATATTGACCCCGGTGGGACCCAGAGCCGGACCGAGAGGGGGTCCCCCGGAGGCATTTCCTCCCTCAACCAATGATTCGATAGTCTGTTTACTCATTTTCCTCTGGTTCACCCCTCTCCTTCTTGATAATCTTTATGTCATCTCCTTTTACAATAACAGGGATTGGAACTGCCGCCTCTATAAGTTCGACAGTAATCTCATTCTTATCCTTATCTATTCTTGCAACCCTGGCCTTCTCACCCTTGAACGGCCCGGAAACAAGTTCAATAAGGTCTCCTTTATTTAAATCCTCCACAATCGGAGTAGGTATCAATGTAGCCCTAAGCTCCTCAATCGAGATAGTTCCTGCACTTTCAATGTCCTCCCTTTTATGCCGGAGAAGGCCTTTCGTCTTCGGAACATTTCTTGCGAGTTCCTCAACCGTGCCAGGGCTGTCGGCCTCAACCAGAACATAGCCCTTGAGTCCCGTCGTGTAGAGAATTGCATAGGTTTCCTCCCCGTCAACCTCCTTTCTCTTTGCCCTAGCCTCCCTGTAGAGGATCTCAGCAACTACCCTTTCCTGATTTGCCGTCACCTTTAAGACATAAATCAATTAAATCACCAAATTAAAAGAAATGAGTAATAATACTCCGAGAGATATAATAAAAATTACCTGGCCATCTGGGAAACCATAAATATCACAAACCCTATAAAACCGATGGCAATCATCCCGATGCCAGTAATCTTCGCGGTCTCGTTGAATTCTGACCTTCTTGGTTTTCTGCTGAGCCTTAGAATCCTTCTTGTCTCTTTATAGGCACTAATTCCCAATTTCCGTATATCCATTTTATACTGATTTCAGGCCTATATCAACATCATCCATGGCTGCTGACTCAATTCTCTCCTCAAGTTCCACCTCAAAGGAAGGCGCCTTTACTCCAGAGAGTATAAGGAGGGTCTTGATTATATTTCTGTCCAGGGAATCGTCTATCTGTGCACCCCAGATTATCTCAGCACCTGAGTCTATTGATTCTGAGACTATCCTGACTATCTCCTCAGCTTCCTGAAGGGTCATATCTCTGCTTCCGACTATATTTATGAGAGCTCCCTTTGCACTGCCCACATCGGTATCAAGCAATGGCGACTTCAGAGCCTTCCCCACTGATTCACGGGCTCTGTCCTCCATCTTAGTGTCTTTGGTTGATGCCCCGAAACCAATCATAGCTGTCCCGCCATCCTTCATTATTGCCCTTATGTCAGCAAAGTCCATGTTAACCAGACCGGGCTTCGTGACCATCTCAGTAATTCCCTTAACAGCATTGGAAAGAAGCTCATCTGCCACCTTGAAGGCAGCATTTATAGGCAGATTTGGGGCTATCTCCATCAGCCTATCGTTTGGTATTACAATGACTGTATCTGCGTACCTCCTCAGTTTTTTGAGGCCGGACAGGGCATTCTTGGCTCTCACTCTGCCCTCCACAGCAAACGGGAGGGTTACGACCCCTATGGTTAATGAATTGGTGTCTTTTGCAACCTCTGCTATTACCGGAACTGCACCAGTTCCTGTACCGCCCCCGAGACCGCAGGTTACGAAAACCATATCCGAATCAATCAGTGAATCTGCAATCTTCTTTATATCTGTTTCAGCGCATTGTTCTCCGATATCAGGATTGTTTCCTGCCCCTATTCCTCCAGTTATGGTCGATCCGATCAGAATTTTTGTGTTTGCACTGGTATATAGTAAATCCAGGGCATCTGTATTGACGGCAATTATATCTCCACCCTCAATTCCCATTTCCATTAACCTGTTAAGGGTGTTGCCCCCTGCACCACCGGCACCAACTACCTTTATTGCGGTCCTTATCCCCTCAACGATCGTTTTTAATTCTTCATCGGAATCAGATTTTATAACCGGTGCATGCTGAATGCCCCCCTTTTCCTTCTCATTCATCTTACTAACCGCCTCCTGAACAATTGCCTCCATCGTAACCACCTATTTTGACATATATAAACATAATCTGAAGATAAAATCTATCTAAAAAACACATATAGTATTGAGAGTTATAGTATAAAAGCCAGTCC
>WALD01000014.1 GCA_015523055.1 Candidatus Altarchaeota archaeon | reverse complement strand
GGGATACCCTCATATTTGATTGGAATGCTCCTTGTAGCCGCAGCAGGTTTTATAACCTATACCTCCATTGAGGAATTAATTCCTGCAGCACAAATAAAACAAAATTTGAAGGTAGGTCTTATGGGTTTTATCTTGGAACTATTATGTGTTTTGCTGCTTTGTCTCCTTGGTAATCAGGGGGTCATGGATGATGATCTTTGCATGGACGATGATCTTTGTAGAGAATTAGAATGACAAAAAGGATAACTGTAGCGTTGATAGGAAATCCAAACTCCGGGAAAACAACCGCTTTTAATACACTAACAGGGTCAAGGCAGCACGTTGGAAACTGGCCCGGTAAAACGATTGAAAAAAAAGAGGGACATCTAAAACACAGGGATTATGATATACAGGTTGTTGATCTACCAGGGACGTATTCGCTCACTGCGTATTCCATAGAAGAACTGATAGCAAGAGAGTATATTATAGATAAAAAGCCAGATATAGTAATCGATATTATCGATATTACAAATCTTGAAAGAAATCTCTATCTAACGCTGCAATTAATAGAGCTGGGTGCAAATGTCATTCTTGCTTTTAATATGAGCGATCTGGCAGATAGAGAAGGGCTGAAGGTCAATACCAGACAAATCTCTCATTATCTGGGTGTGCCGATCATCAGAACATCAGCCAGTAAGGGTATTGGAATGAGTGAATTAAAGGATGCGATAATAGAAACCCATGAGGATAAAAAGTCTAAAAAAGAGGATAACAGGGCCCCAATTGTAGGCTATGGAGGAGAGATCGGAGAACATATAGTGGAGCTGGCCGGAATCATTGACAAGAATATAATTCTACCAGGGGGGTATAATCCACGATGGATCGCCATTAAATTATTGGAAGGGGACAGGAAGGTTACAGGTTTGGTAAGTGCAACAAAGAATGGCAGAGTTGTTCTATCGGAAGCGGAAAGGATAAAGGGGCACTTGAAGAGCATATTCAATGAGAATGTTGATACAATAATTGCTGAAGCAAGATACGGTTTCATTCACGGCATTATTGAGGAAACGGTTGAAAAACCAGATGAAAAAATTTTGGTCTCTGATCAGATTGACAAGATTGTTATGAACAAGGTTCTGGGGATTCCAATATTTCTGGGCATGATGCTTTTGATGTTTTATCTAACATTCAAGGTTGCTGCCCCTTTTTCAGATTATACCGATGAGATTATTGGTTTAGCAGGGGAGCAGTTAGCACTATTTCTTAAATCGGGTAACGCCCCGGAATGGCTGGTATCATTAGCAATTGACGGTGTTGTTGCAGGTGTTGGTTCAGTTTTGGTATTTGTGCCGTTCATTTTCATGTTGTTCCTGATAATCGCAATTCTGGAGGACAGCGGTTATATGGCAAGAGCTGCGTTCGTCATGGATAAACTGATGCATAAAATTGGCCTGCATGGTAAGAGTTTTATACCAATGATTATTGGATTTGGTTGCAACGTGCCTGCAATTATGGCAACGAGAGTGCTGGAAAGCAGAAAAGACAGAATTTTAACCATATTGATTAATCCATTTATGTCATGCGGAGCAAGATTACCGGTTTATGTTCTGTTTGCAGCGGCATTCTTCCCTGAGAGGGGGGATCTAGTAGTATATTCTCTTTACATCCTTGGGATAGTTGTAGCAATAATCATGGGTTTTGTTCTGAAAAATTTATTCTTTAAAGGGCTTTCATCACCATTTGTTATGGAGCTTCCGCCTTACAGAATGCCAACCCTGCGAGGGATAATAATCCATACATGGGAAAGAGGATGGTTGTTTATCAGGAAGGCGGGGACGGTCATTTTTACAATGATGATTATTATATGGCTTCTGGCGGCCCTGCCACCGGGGGTTGAATATGGCTCAGAGGGGAGTCTTGTTGGAGGGATAGGCAAAACAATCGCCCCTATATTCAGTCCGCTGGGTTTTGGAAACTGGAGATCATCGGTTTCGTTATTCTTTGGTTTTGTTGCTAAAGAGGTTGTTATAGGCTCTCTGGGTGTATTGTATTCTGTTGACGATGTCGAAACCCCCGCGGGAGAGAAGGACCTCATAGCTGGATTGCAGGACACATTTACTCCTTTATCCGCATACTCCTTTTTGGTATTTGTATTGCTCTATGTACCGTGTTTAGTTTCAATTGCAGTAATAAAAAAGGAGATTGGATGGAAATGGGCGGGGTTTACTGCGTTCTATACAACAGCTGTTGCATGGATAGTCTCGTTCATTGTTTATCAGGGCGGTTTATTGCTTGGATTCAGATAGATACCATAGAAGACACTTAGGATTTCCAGAAATACAACATAATTTCGCCACTTGCTCCATTCATCACTGCCCGACTGCCATACCCTCTGCCTCCCTCACGGCACTAATCACAAAAAGTAGAATTCCTGTTTTCCCTTCAGTTTCATGAACTCTCTGACCCTGAGTATCTTTTTCGGCTTCTGAAGAATTCTTGCCTCCTCGTTTGATGTTTTTGTTTTGATAGATTTCCCGGACATCCTGATTGATTTCCCCCTTGATAGCCCGATAACGGAATTCTCCGAGGTCGCCACGGTCAGTGCCCCCTTCTTAATCATCCTCCCCATCAGATCATTATTGCCGCAGAGTGAGGAATTCAGCCTCATCGCCTGGTACAGGTTGCCCTTCAGCGCTTCCTGCCATGCAATATCAAGAGGGGGGGTGGTTTTCTTCTTTTTAGGAACCAGAATCACGGCATCAAACCCCTCCATTCCACCCCTCCGGAGTATGTCCCCTCTTTCGGCAACAAAAAATCCGCCAAATAACGAGGCAGAAAGGCGTGCGAAATTCATTCCAGGGACATAGATCGCATTTAGCAGTTTCTTCTTATCAAGAATTTTATCATCAATCACAACGATCTGAGTCCTGAGGAATTTATCAATCTGCAGAGCCATTATCGAACCTTTCCTCTCTGCTGCAAGACCGGCGAGAGCTAAGGAAGATGCAACGGCAATGGCTTCATTCTCTCCAAGCCCCACCTTCGGGGGGATATCACTCTCCAGCTCCAGCTTGATTCCATATTCTATCCCCAGGAAATTCTTTGCTTTTTCAACAGAATTCTTTATCCCCCCTGAAACCCTGTAACCCCTGAAGCTAATGGCTTTCCCTCCCGATGGCACCGCCTTTGCCTTCACCCTTAGATCCAGTGCGAAGGCAGAACTCTTCTCGTTGTATGAGGCAATAATCCCGGTCGCATAAGAAACTGATTCGGAAGTCATTCTGATATATTCTTAGATCTGATAGGAATAAAGAGGATTAGAATTCGTGTGGGGCTATGTAATCTCCAGCCTTATCTCTCGCCTCCTCAAGCCTCCTCCTCTGCTCCTCAAGTGTGCTGAACAGCACATCAGGAACCTCATTGACCTTTTCCTGATATACCTTCATAATCCTTTCAATCTTGGCCAGGTTCTCTGGAACGCGGAGGGTGAACTGCTCCCTGTAATCCTCCTCAGCATACTCCTTGCTGAGCACCTTCGCGAACAGCATCTTAAGGTCATCATATTCTGGTATCAGCCCGGTGGGGGTTTCAATCGCCTCCACCTCCCTATGAGCCCTCAGCTCCATCCACTTCAACCATATTTTTTTGTCCCCTTTGGTATTGAGAAAATTCCCATCCTTATCCCTCAGAAAATAATTCACTGAAAATACCAGCGGAGGATTCTTCACACCCCTTACAAAGAGCAGGTTGTTTTCTATGTATCTCCCAAGAGGAATAGAAACAAAGTCCAGATTTGACATAGGATTGAATTTTCTCACTCCGGATCTGCCGAGCGTTGCAGCAGTGGTCTCGGATTCAAGGGACGCACCCATTGTTACTATGCCGTGGGTCCAGTTGAAGGACTCCTGAACCGGAACAGAGGTGTCTGAATCCCTCCCACCGTATATTATCCCGCTGATAGGAACGCCCTCCGGATTCTCAGAATTCCTGTCCAGGTTTTTTAGAAGATTCATCTTGAATGTAAATCTGGCATTTCCGTGCGATGCCGGAATATCATTCCCGTCCTTATCCCTTCCTCCTTTTATCCATTCACCGGAATGGTTGAATCCCCTTTCAGGAATTTCAGTATCCTTGCCAGTCCAGTACACCTCTCCCTCCTCTGTAACGAGAACATTTGAAAAGATTATCTCGCCGGGGCTGTGAAGGGTTTGATAGATGGCCGGCTCATCCATTGAGTTTATCCCTGCTATTATCCCAAAGATGCCTCTTTCTACGTTTACTGCCCTGACCCCATTTTCCTTCCTCCTCAGATAAGCAATATCGTCACCAATTATTGTCTCACCCCCAACCATAGAGGTGGAGGTTTTGCCACAGGCAGAGGGATATGCTCCCGTAAAGTAACTAACCCTTCCCCCCGGTCCATGGACTCCCATTACAAACATGTGTTCTGCAAGCCAGCCCTCTTTCGATGCAAGGGCTATGGCCTGCCTGAAAGCAGGTTTCTTTGGCCCTATTGTATTGCCCCCATATTCTGTGTTGATGCTGTAGCTGATTGCATGCTCCGTATCTATGTAGATTCTCCTCCGGCTATAATCAAGCTGCGCAACAGAATGCACGAACCTGAAGAACCTGTCCGAATCTCCAAGCCTTCTGAATTCCTCATACCCCGGCCTGTAAAGCAAATCCTCACTATGCGCAACATAGGATGAATCGGTAATCTGCACAGCGGGGATTGAAAATTCTGAATTCAATGGCCCGACGCTGAAGAAAAGGATATACATGGTATGGCCCTCCATTGAGTCCTTCAGAAAGTCTTTGACCTCCTTCAGTCCCTCATCCCTGTTTATAGAGTTTATTAATGGCCCCAATCCAGAATTCTTTCCGACCAGAAATTTCGTATGCTCCTTGTCTCTCGCCTGGTCTTCATAGCCATCAAAGTGTGCTGTATGGCCCTCCCTGCTCAGTTTTATCTCCTCACCCTTTCTTATCGCCTCCCTCCTGATGAATTCTATATCCTCGGGGGAGTCAGTCCTTACAAAAATCCTCTCCGGGTTGCATAGGGTTATATACTCTGTTATGAACTGATGGAGTATCGGGTTCTCTATCCTATTCAGCTTCCTGTAATTCTCCTCCCCCAATCTATTTTTGAGCATCATCATCTGCATACTTTTCTCTACCTCCATATTTCATCAAAATCGCATGAGTCAGCCTATTATGATAGGAATAATAATGGGATAGAAGGTATAAAAAAAGCACCCCTGTTATTCTTATATCCCAGGTTTGACAATCTTTTGTCATGAAATCGCTTGGTGCGTCCATGTTTCTCAGGGTTGCCAGACACCCCTGACATGCCCAAGTCTGGAAAAATACTTCTTTACTGCAGCTATACCTCCAATCGGAAAGCTTATATGGTTTGTTTCATATATCCGTTGGTTCTAAGCCTCAGGTGGGAATCGAACCCACGGCCTTTGCCTTACCAAGGCAACGCTCTACCTACTGAGCTACTGAGGCAACCGCCAAATCAAACGCCTTCAGCAGAAC
>WALD01000013.1 GCA_015523055.1 Candidatus Altarchaeota archaeon | reverse complement strand
TCACCAGTTTCTCGGTGTCTGATTTATTGTTGGAATCAATATAATCCAGGATTGAATCAAACAACTCAAGCAACTCCTCGTCCTCCGTGTACCTGTTCTGGTATATCGTGCATATCTCCTCCAGACGTTCATATCTCCCTCTTTCCAGGAGATTTAACACATCCTTGAGGACATAGTGACTCGCTAAGGCCATTCAAACACCTGTTTACATTTATTGTGGTGGGTCATGGAGTGATTCTCCCAAATCGTGAAATATCTCCTCCAGCGGATTTATATTGGGGATTAGTATATAAATATCCAAAGGATAAACCTCTGGTAAAAAGTCTGCGACAGAGGCATATTTAACATCAGAATTCAAAGGTTATTCCTATTGACTGATAAAATGGAGCCGGTATTCCTAACAAATCTCCTAATAGTCCTTCTTGCGGCAGGCACAGGGCGGGTGATATCCCGGCGGCTGAAACAACCAGTAGTCCTGGGTGAGCTCGTGCTGGGGATGTTATTCGGGAATTTCGGGCTGGTTGTGGTAACCGAAACCCTTAACAATCTGGCCGACCTTGGGGTCCTATTCCTCCTGTTCTCCGCTGGCTTTACTATAAACCTGGAGGAATTCAAGAGAGTCGGCAGGCATTCTATCATAGCTACCTTCTTTGATGTATTGGTCTCCTTTGTTCTGGGTTACCTGACCGCAAAATTTTTTGGATTTCCGGAGCAGAGCTCAATGTTTATAGGGGCTGCACTTATGGCCACATCGGTTGGAATTCAGGTGTCAATTCTTCAGGAATTCAACATGCTCAGAACAAGAATCGGGGCGTTTATCCTGGGCATTGCAATAGGGGACGATGTTGCGGGAATTCTCGTCCTTACAATCCTTGGAAGCATTGTTTCCCTTGGAGGGGTGACATTAGAAAAGATTGCGATTGTTTTCGTATTTGCCGCCGCTTTCTTTCTACTTTCCCTTACATGGGGGATGAAATTAATCAGGAGGTTATCACGGGGGTGGGTTATGAGGAGAGAGAGTCTCCTGCTCCTCTCATTGATTATAATCCTTATATTTGGAATAACGGCAAAGGAGATAGGGCTTGAGATTATAATAGGGGCATTTGTTGCAGGCCTTATCCTTGGGCAGTCTTATTTTGCAAGAGGGATAATAGAGGAGATATCAATCTTCGGGGACGCCTTCTTTGTCCCCATATTCTTCATAGTAATGGGGGCAGGATTTGATCTGGCGCATCTGTCAGTGGGTTACTTCACGATAGCACTTATAGTTGCTGCGATTCTTGGTAAGGTAATCGGATGTGGGATGGGAGCCAAATTTGTCGGATTCAATCTTAAGGAGTCTCTTGCCATTGGTACCGCAATGATAGCAAGAGCCGAGGTCTGTCTCATCATAACGAGCATGGGCCTCAGATACGGCGTAATAAACCAGAAGATAGCATCCTCAATTCTGGCGATGATTATTGTAATTGCTCTGATAACACCGCCCCTCCTGAGGACGACATTGCGTGCACTGAATCTCAGGGAGTGATTAAAGTGGCGCTGATACCCTGGGGTGGTGTATTAAAAAGGATCAAACATAAATAATAAGGAGATAAATATGAGAATTAGAGATTGTTACAGGGAGGTGACGCACGAAGCGGACATTGTAGAAGAAAACAGTTCGATAGGCAGGGTAATGGATGTCATGGCAAAAGACCCAACAAGCAGATCAGTCTATGTCGTTGATAATAAAGGGAAGCTACGGGGGATAATCACGGTGAGAGATGTGCTTGAATTCCTTGGCCCCCAGTTCGTTGACAGCAGCGTGGCTATACGGGAGGTATTTGCACAGACTGCCGGGAACATGATGAGGATGCCTGTGTGTGTCCCGGAGGATGAATCAATAGATAAAGCAATAGGAATTGCCATTCAGGAGCGTCTGGATGATGTTCCTGTCTGCAATAAGGACGGGAAAGTTATCGGGGATTTAAACTGTTTTGAGATGATAAACAGCATCAGAAAAGAGAGGGAGGAAAGAGGATAAAATGCGCGACAGCTTCAGAATTCTGTTTGAGAGCAAGAAGGATTGGGAGATATATGAGGAGTCTCTTGACTATGTAAGGAAGATTGTAATGGGTGCGGAGCTTTTGAGGGACGCCCTCACAGGTTTATGTGAAGGCAGATACGAGAAGATCAAGAACATCCTGAGCGAGATAATGCTCCTTGATGAAAATGCCGGACAGATTGCGATGGACATCAGGGCAAGGATCGTTAGGTCTATAAGAGACCCATATAACAGAGAGGATTTGCTGAAATTCACCCGGAGTATCGAGGATGTAATGAGGGCAGTCAAAGCAGTCGCTCACAGGCTTGATATGTGCGAGAAATTTGAGATCCCTGAACTCCTGAAGGATGATCTTCATAAGATGGTTGATTCAGTGATATTGACTATAAAGTCTCTGGAGATGAGCCTGATGGGAATGCCTTACAATCCTGAAGAGGCAGTCAAGCACTCAAAGGATATTAGCGAGCATGAGGAGAGAGTGGATGATGTGAGAAGGGGACTTATGAGAGATTTTATACGAATTGGGGATGATATGAAACTTACACAGTTCTATGTCATGAGGGAGATACTGGACAATCTTGAGGATATAGCCGACAGGTGTGAGGAAACAGGTAAACTGATAGAGTTAATTGTGATGACCAGTGAGCAATAGATAGTTTAAGGAAGCATTCATAGGCCTTCTAAAATGATTACCCTGAGAATAAAGGATATTAATGAATTGAAATCCAGATGTGGAGAGAGAAATCTCCTGATTCAGTGTTCCCTCTGCCCCGGGTGGAACATCAAACAGAAAGACATTGACTCTCTTGCCAACGAACTTAATGCCGAGTTGAAGAAGATAGCAACTCTCTGCAACAGGCCGAAGATAGAGATAAATCCATCAGACTATGACACAATATTTGTCCTGGCCTGTGGAGCTGGAGTACAGATAGTGGCGGAGGAGCTAAAGACATTGGTAATTCCGGCAGCTGACACCACAGGGATTGGAATAAAGGATGGTGAGAAGATTACGAAATACTGCAAGGCTTGTGGGAATTGCATTTTGGACCGTACCGGGGGAATCTGCCCCATAGCCAGATGCCCTAAATCACTACTTAATGGTCCATGTGGGGGGGTCCATAACTCCCTCTGTGAGGTAGATGACAGACCCTGTGTATGGAACCTGATAGTTGAAAGGATGAAAGAGCTCGGCAGGTTGGATGAACTCATGCAGCCCAGAATGCCAAAACTGAAGAGATAAAATGAGTAAACTGTCGGAGAATTTCGGGAAAACATTTATAGTAACCGGAGAGATAGCTCCACCAAGAGGTCCAAATCTGGATGAATTCAACCATGAGCTTGAAGAGATTAAAAAGCTTATGCCAAAGCTTTATGGGGTGAATGTGGTTGATATTCCGGGAAGTTTGTTGCTGATGAGCTCCCTTGCGGCGTCAATAATCCTGAAGCAAAACGATGTTGAGCCAATCTATCAACTGGTATGTAGAGATAGAAACATGCTTGCTCTTCAAGCTGATTTGATTGGAGCAGCAGCCTTTGGAATCGAAAATGTTCTGGCACTGACGGGAGATCATCCTGCATGCAAGAGCAGTGATCATCCTGGGGCGAAGCCGGTTTTTGACCTTGACTCCACCACCCTTATAATGGCCATGAAGGCCATGAATCAGGGCAGGGATATAACCGGAAAGGAATTGAACATGTCCACAAGTTTCTTTGTCGGTGCTGCATTATCTCCCGGTGCAACCCCCTCTGATGGAGAGATATACAAAGCAAAAAGGAAACTAAATGTCGGGGTGGACTTTTTCCAGACCCAGGCTGTCTTTGAGCCCTCGCTTATAGAGAATTTCCTGGACAAGTATGAGAAACTCATCGGCGAGGATTTAAGGGATAAGATTCTTGTAGGTCTTGTGCCCCTTTATGACTATGATCTGGTCCAGTTCCTCAGGACAATTCCGGGCATTATAATCTCCGATAAAACAGGGAATAGGATAAAAAACGCCCCCGACCCTGTCGAGGAGGGAATCAACATAGCTGCCGGGTATATGGATAAAATAAAGGAAATCGGACTTGCAGGGGTACATCTAATGCCTGCCGGCAGGGTTGAGGCACTGCTGAGGCTGATCGAGGAGATATAGATTCTAATTACCCGGATTGACATCCCCCTGGCATTGGGCATCATAACCATTCGCCCATACCTGCCGCTACACACACCCCGTATCCTCACATCTTAATAAACACTGGTTAGCCTGGCAATCCCTAGACATATAACAATAACAGGGATTTTGAGCGTTACAATCGCAACTATTGCCGGCCTCTTTAAGTCCAAAATAGCAGATATCTCCGTCACAGTGATGTCCCTCCCATCCAATATCCGACATACAACCCCCTGTACTATATCCTGCCCCTGCACATGTATCTGCACAGGTGCTGCCAACATTGATGTTTAGTGGGTTCGGTAGTAGAACAGATACAGGTGCTCCAGTGGAATCCAATAATTTTAGATGGGTTATCTCTATATTGTACGAGCCCGGTGTATCACAACTGACCCCCAGAGAGAACCCCCCTGTCGTTCCAGAGGTAGTCGATGCTACGAGTTCGTATTCAGGAGGATTGGCACTGGGCGTGGGCGAGGACATAAACCCCTCTGCATTCAGAGAGGTAACGGAGAGACCAACGGGAATATTTATTTTAATGAGAGCCTGATAAACCTCTCTCGTAGATTCTATATCCAATGAGAGGGTTATTGTATCTCCTTTGCAGGGATTTAGATTAGTTGCAGTGAGATCAGCAGTGGCGCCTGTAGGTAAAGTAGTTGTTGTAGTGCTTGTGGTCGATGTTGGAGGTGTGATAGGTTCCTCCGGGCATGTAACCGCAAGCACGGAGGTCCCCGGGAAGATCAGGCTATTTGCCAGTTGCAGACCCACTACCACTATAACAATGCCGATTATGGCTGATATCATTATAGCCTTTGCCTGGACTCTCTTCGCTAGGTCATCACCAGAGCTGATCCAGATAAGGCCGCTGACTATTACTATAAGAGCACCGAGAAACCCTGCTACGAACTGTATTATCTTTATCAGGCTACATCCCATAATCCAAATAGAATTTTTGATATTCTCAGGAACGCCACAACCTGGATTGAAATTGGTTATGTCAGTGCCATCAACGAGAGTATTAACAAGTTGCAGGGCGATTATGACGATGGCCAGCCCAATAAGTGCATGGACTATATATCCCTTTGCTACGCTCTTGTCCTCTGGGGAGTCTATACTCATCCATCTGATGCCTGCTATAACTATAACCAGTCCGGATATAAGCGCTGCAGATGCCTCAATTATTCTCACAATAACGCAACCGAGGTATCTGGTTTTATCCCCAATGTCCCCTCCCATATCTGTATCATCACACGCATCAAGTGGTGAGAAACCCTTAAGGTCAATCTTCCCACTCAACAACACATGCACAACCTGTAATGCCAGCACTATCACAGCCAGTCCTACCAGGGCATATAGAATTCGGGTCTTTGCCTCCGTTCTGGACTCGGGGTCGTCGGATGTAGACCACTTAATGCTTGACAGCATTATCACGATACCGGCAAGAATTACCGTCACAAGTTGTATTATCTTTATCAGGACACAGAATATGTACTGGAGTTGTTTAACGAAATATTCACCCCCCAGTTTAAAGAACGATGGGCAAAGGAAGTCTTCGCTTATGTGCTTGCTAAGAAATCCAATGATATTACCGATTAAGAACACGTTTCCGAAGAGACTTTTTAGCATGGCAAGAACAGATAGCATATCCACAATGGAGAGAGCGAGCATGGCAATCATAAATCCTACCAGCACATTGAATATCTTTCTCTTTGCCTCCATTCTGGACTCAGGGTCATCTGTTCCGACCAGCCTCAGCCCGGCAAGAGTAAGGTATAGAGCCGCAGCGACTGCGGCGACAGCCTGCATAGCCCTCACAAAGATGCAGAATATCGTGTGAATCTGTCCTATCAATATCCAGACAGAACCATGAAGTAGCAATTTGCTAAGGCAGGTCAGAAGGTATGGCTTTCCAAACAAACTCCCTAGAAAGTCCCAGAATCCTCCAGATTTTAGGTCCATGTTAAATAGAACAGAGGTCATCGCCCAGATGAGCTGGGAGGCAACCATTACAATAACCAGGCCAATGAGGGCATGAATGAGCCATCTTTTTGCATCGCTTCTGTCCTCCGGGCTCTCAGATGACATCCATTTGATGCCAACTATGACAATCACCAGGGAGACTATTATGCCGGTCGAGAAAAACAGCGTCATGAACAACATGCATCCAATATCCTCTATCTGGGTCTTGACATCACCTATACTATCCTCACTGATGTTACAGCTGACATCGCCCATCAAGGCATTATCATCTCCAAAGAAGAGGGCTCTGACAAAATTCCCTGCAATGAGAATTATTATAAAACCTGCTATTGCTCCGATTACCAAGCTCTTGGCGTGTAATCTTTCCTCAGACGAGTCGGATGTCGCCCACTTGATGCCGGCAATTACAATAACGACCAGCGAGATTATGGCAGCAATCCCTTGAATGAGCGTAAAGAGAACGCATGCAACATCGTTTATGTTTGAGGTTATCCCCTCCTCGCCGCTCACCGAATTGCAGTTGAAATCTGCCCATCCAACCCTGAGGACCAGTAAATTCGCTAACTGCAAAGCGATTATTATGATTACCGCCCCAACCACCACCGAGGCAATCATCTTTTTTGCCCTGTCCCTCTCCTCGGGATTGTCGGTGCTTAACCATCTGAGGCCGGCAAGAGCTATCACCAGTGCAGCAAGAATCGCAACAATGCCCTGGATTATCCTCCAGAGGATGCAGAGCGTGGTTTGGATCAGTAGTTTAAAATCATCTGGTACCTTAATGCTGTCACAGGATATTCTTGCACCGGAGATGTCCGGGGAGGCTGATGATTCTTCACAGCCATCAGCAGCAGTTTTTGGCTTTAAAGGGTCATCTATGCACCAGCACTCTTCCGTATTCTTTGGATTACCGGCAACATCGGGAATATGGCATACCTTACCGTGTGGACAGGGGGTGCCCGAATCCCACTTCCAGCAGCAACTGTGTTTATCCGTCATACAGAAACTCTCTTCCGTTGCCTGGAAATATTTATCTGGGGAAGCAGCAAGACAGCTCCAGTCCCCCCTGCAGTCTGCATCATTGGTACATTTTCCGTTAGCATTCCCTTCGCCACTAACAAATCCCGCCCCCGGATCGCAGTCAGCAGAGTTCTTCGCCATTACCACCGGAACTGTGAGAATTCCCAGCATCAGGACTATGGCAAGAATTCCCACCATCCTGCCCAGATTCCTTTCTTTCATTTGAATTCCCTCTGTCTCTTCATTCTTATCCTGTTAAACATTCAATAACAGACTTACAGTTAGGTGAACCTGCCTCTGCACTCTCAGGAACCGCTATCGGACCCTTCTTCTCCAGTTCATCCCCGGTATCCTTTTTTATCACCACAACATAGTATGCCCCCCTCAGATCTACAAGCGACCAGTCAGGGTCGCAATCGCTGGTTATCTCGACCTTCTTTGTTGCTCCTGGCTCTATGCCATTTATAGATTTACAGGTGCCTGCAGCCATATTTGGCTTACCCCCGGTCTTATTAAGCACGCAGACAATCAGATCCTGCTTTGACTCCTCAATATTTCTTACCGTAGCTGTTATGGTTATCTCATCATCACCTACTTTATCATTACATATCTGATGGCTGAACCCTGCCATGTAACTGTCTCCGCCCCCGTAACCCATCATCGCTTCTATAAAAAGTACGGCAGCCATTATAACCAATGCCCCTATAATGACATGCCCTATGAGCCACTTTGCCTTGTTTCTGGTTTCAGGATCCTCAGAGAACATCCAGACCAGCCCTGCAATCCCTATCAAAACTGTTGCAATTCCTGCAACCGAGAATTTTAGCAGTTCAATGAAGAGACATGTCGTGTACTGGACCTGGGGTATCAGCTTAGATGTCTCAGAATCGGGGGAGGTAGCACATTTAAAGGGGGCTCTTATCTGGCCCTGGCCCATGACAGCGCCGACAATCTGCCATGCAAGGATTGCAATCATTGCCCCGACTATCGCATACATCACCATGTTCTTGGCACTCTGCCTATCCTCCGGTGCATCAGAGAGCATCCACCTCAGCCCTGCCAGCATGATGACAATAATTGCCAGAGCTATTGCCATAACCAGCATAATCCAGTAGAACATGCAGCCAATATACTCAACGGGACCGGTTATCTCTGCCTTGATGTATTTGCTATCCGTGCAGTCAATCGTGCTGAAGACCCCACCGATTCCTGTGTTACCCACAATTGCGGATATAACATTTGTTGTCAGGATAACCAGTGTGATGCCAACCAGCACATTAAACATCATCATCTTGGCTCTTGACCTCTCCGCCGGGTCATCGGTTGACATGAACTTGATGCCAATATAGAGAATAGCGATAACTGCAAGAATCATCGCTATAATCTCCATAGTCCTGAAGACCATGCATCCGGCGAATTTGATTGTCTTTGCGATACCTGAATCTAAATCTGTCCCACAGGTGATCCTGGCTGGATGGTAACTACCTGACGCCCCCTCAATCATCGCGTTGATAAATTCTGCCATAAGAAGAACCACCACCAGGGCCAGCAGTGAGTAGAAGATGTATGACTTGGCAACCTTCCTCTGCTCCGGGTCCTCGAGAACTATCCACCTCATCCCTGCTATGAGCATTACAACCATCGCAATGATGATGCCGAGTAGCTGTATTGCCCTCAGGATAAGGCACATGGGATAGACAAACGCACAGTATAGTTGGCATTCAGGAGTATCAGAATCAGCAGCTACCGGAAACGCGAGAATTCCCAGCAGCACCGCTACCACGAGAATGTAGCGGAATTCCTTTAGAATTCCTACATATCTCTGAGAGGTGAAGCCCCTCAACCACCTTCTTATCCGTTTCTCTGGTCTGAATCTCATTCTGATCAGGCTTTAATCTTCTCTTTTTAGTATATCTGTTTTTTGAGTCAATTATATGGGATTACTCAGCTCTCTTCACACTCCCCACCTATTTTTGTTCCTCCCCTCGGATCTACGCACCAGCACTCCTTGGTATTTTTGGGATTCTCAAAGGGAGGACGCTGACACTTCGTTCTTTTTCCCATACCCTTCGGCGGACAATTATACTCTGCTTTTGAGTCCCAGTTCCAGCAACAATGTTTTTCTTCTCCTTGCTCGTCAGTCATGCAGAAACTTCCCTGAATTGCCTGTTTAATCTTTTCGGGATTTGCAGATTCACATGTCCAGTCCCCTATACAATCTTTGTCATCGGTACATCCACTAAATTCTTTATCTGTTCCATCCTCATATCCCAACTTCTTGCATTTTTCTATATTTTTTTGTTGTTCGGGTTGAACAGGTGGTGCTTGTCCTTCGCCTGCCCCCCCCTTGCCCATACACTTACACTTATTAAAGCCAGTGTCGCAGTTAAAGGTAAGACCTGAACCTGAATCCGTAATTACAAGATGTACAAACTGCGCGGATATGACAACTATTAGAAAGCCCACCACCACATTGAAGACAGCGCCCTTCGCTTTGGCTCTTGATTCAGGGTCGCCACTGGCAATGAACCATTTAAATGCTGCAAAGATGAGTGCTATTCCTGCAATCACTGCAGCTACTGCAAGTACAATGTTCAGGATAACGCAGAGGGTAAGAGCCACAAATCCGAGTTCAGAACCAATACCCTTACAATCAAAACTTATGTCGGTACCGAAGAGGGGTTCCATAAAGTGCACCCCAACAATTACAATAAGCAGACCGATTATTGCATTAATTGCCAAACCCTTTGCCTTGTTTCTCTCCTCAAAATCAACATCAAAGGACATCCACTTCATTCCTGCAATACCTATTACAATAGTGGCAATAATTGCCGCTGATGCCTGGATGGTCTTGAAGATTGTGCAAACGGTTTTCTTCACAACCGGTAAGGTGCTCGTGCTCTTGTCGCCCTTACAGTCAAAGGTATTTATTGTAGTTGTTCCTGTGAATAGAGTGCCCATAGCCTGTGACCCTATAATCACAACAAAGAAACCGATTATTGCGTGAATTGCCCATTGCTTTGCCTTGTTTCTCTCATCCGGTTCATCGGAGGAGAGCCATTTTATACCGGAGAGCATTATTACCATTGCTGCAATTATTCCGGCTACTGCCTGGATGGTTCGGTAGATTACGCAGACAGTGGTCCCTGCCTGGGGGAGGGCAGAACCCTTCTCGCAGTTAAACTTTGTAAAACTGGGAACAGAGCCAAATAGATCGCCCATACCCTGTGACCCTATAATCACAACAAAGAAACCGATTATTGCGTGGATTACCCATTGCTTTGCCTTGTTTCTCTCATCCGGGTCGTCAGAGGAGAGCCACTTGATTCCTGCGAACATTACTACTATCGCTGCGATGATTCCTGCGACTGACTGGATGGTCCAGAGGATTGTGCAGAGGGCAGGTCTTATTATTTCCTGGATCTTACCTGGGGCGATATCTCCAGCTTTAGCAATTTTGCAGTCAAAGGTAAGCTTTTTCCCCTTGGTCATCCCGGAAAACAGGTGGCTTACTGGCCCTGATGCAATAAGTATGATAAGAAATCCGAATATTGCACTCATTGCCATCTTCTTTGCTATTGTTCTGTCTTCCGGGCTATCCGAAGAGAGCCATTTAATACCCGCGAACATTATGGCAATTGCTGCAACGAACCCTGATGCAAACTGTATTGTCCTGAGGATTATACATGCGGTTATCTGGATTGGGTTGATGATCTTGGTAGTCAGCTCTTCAGTGAGCTCTTTAGTGGCGGAAGCGCAGGTAAATTCCGTTGCCTTTGTATTAGAGAACAGAACGGAGAGAGCCTGCCCCCCGATGATTATGATAAGGACCCCGATTATTGTATTGATGACCAGCTTCTTTGCCTCTGTCCTGTCCTCCGGGCTGTCGGCGGCAATCCACTTGAACCCTGCAATGGTGAGGATTATCATTGCAATGATTCCCGCCGCTCCCTGAAGAATTCTCACCCCAATGCAGATGACACCCTTTATGTAGTCGGGGATTGTTGTGCTGGTGAGGGTATCGCAAGGTATATCGTCTGTTATAATGCCGAGCGTCTTTGCAAAGAGGTTCACTGCATCCAGAGCAAGAAGGACAACAAGGACCCCGACAATGGTGTAAAGTATCCTGTTCTTGGCCTCGTTTATGGAGTCCGGGTCTTCAGAGGTCATCCACTTGATCCCATCAAGGATTATCATCAGCATAGCAAGGACCCCTACGATGGCCTGGATTATCCGGTAGATTATGCAGGAGAAGTTAACAACTGCGTTTTGGATTTCGGTAAGCGCGTCGCTCAGGTCATCAGCGGCAACCAGAGGAACGGAGAGAAACACCAGCATCAGGACTAAGGCAATTCCTATCGGCTTGAATTCCCTCCTGTCCGAATTCCTTCTTTTTGTTTGAATTCCCATCATACCACAATCGCCTACCCTGAGCTGATGAATTCCATCCTGCCTGAATTCTCAGGGTTGAATTCCATCGTTGGGTTCCTACGGCTTATAAAGCTTAAGCCATTCAACTCTCTCAAAGTCCGAGTCGTTGGAGGCGAGATTGAGAATGTTGTTTGCTTTCATAACAGCGAGGTGCAGAGCATCGTTGGTTAGGAGTAAATATTTCTTAGAGTATTTCTTTGCTATAGAAATGCTATCTTTTGATATATCCACTATCTCGAGATTTGATATACCTTCTATCTCATTCACAATACTTCTCTCTCGGTTAAATGCTTCCAAAATATGAGGATTTCTTTTTATGAATCTCGCTACTTTTGTAGGAGCTATTCCATGTTCCCTTACAACCGCAACGACTATCAACTTAAACCAAATCTCGTTTAAGACTAAAACGGATGTTATGCCCTCCACCTCCCCCCTTTCTATTCGCTTCAGGAAGCTTTCACAAGACTCTACAAATTCTGGTGTTTTTAAACTATCGTAGAGCAGTATATTTGCATCCACGAAAATTGGTTCATCACTAATGAAATCTTCCAATAACTCAATCTTCAAACATCTGGGCTTCGATTTCTTCATCTTCTATTATCCTTCTGCCTATCTCAGGGTCTATCTCTATAGCCCCCGTTATCTTGTCAACTATGCTTTTGCCTGTCCTGATCAAAACCTCTTTGTCTCTAACCCTCAGCTCAACCTCCTCCCCTACCCTCAGATGGAGGGACTTCATTATCTCCTTGGGGAGTTCTATCTCCCCTCCCGGCTTTATTCTCTCAAATATTGGTTCCATTTTTCATCGTATTATAAGGTATATCTTTCCTTTGTAACCACCAGATTTTCACAGATATTGCGACGTCACATTCCTCCGTCGCAATAAATTACGCTGCTTCGCAGCGTCATTTTTCCACAAGAGTTTCTGTGTAATCTTGTGTAATCTCGTGGTTCCTTGCTTTTTGTTTTCACCCTTAGTGTTTTGGATTGGAGAGCTAAATCCTGCATCGCGAGAATTCCCCCGTCTGAATTCTCAGAGTTGAATTCCATCGGTTGGATTCTGATGCTATGATCTGTTAGAGCCAGGAGATTAGTTGTTATTCTAATGATTAATTCTAATCTTTCCTCTACATGAAGGAGAATCCTGAATAGGTAGGGGTGAGGGAGAAACGAACAAAACGATGGCGATCTTTTCATTTACGAAGCGTGAGGATTTCATCATTTATCCATTAGTTTCTTTTAGGTTATATAATATATAAAGCAACACCTGGGGGATTATAACCTTTCCATAATCTCATCCACCATTGCAGGGTCAGAATTCTGTTTTTTGAGGGCTTTCTTTAGAAGCTCCGGGTCCTCGCCGTTCCTGAGCTGGTCTTCTGTCCATTTCCTTAGTCTCTTCTCCTCCTCCCTTTCCCTTTCCTTTATTCTCCTCAGTCGGTTGCTCCTGACGGCTACGAGGATGATTGCCACCAGTACGATTGCCCCTATAATGTATGGGAGATAGCCATTCGGATTCCGCTTTTCTTCCCGATCTACTGGGGGTGTCGGGATTGCTGCCGGTCGGGCCGCTGCCGGGGTGGTTGGCAGTGTCTTTGCCAGGGTGGTTGTGGTGCAGTCAGGGTCATTGCCTCTCATCCGGAACCTCACACAGTCCGGGTCGCAGACATTATCTGCCAACCCATCACATTTCCCGTCCCATCCTCCCGACGGGCAGTCTCCCGGGCAGTTGAGATGGTTCTCGTTAGGGTAGGCACAGAACCCATCAAGTTTGCATACTCTGTTTCTTACCTTTTCAACATCCTCCGGGGTTAGATTCACTCCGTTCCCATAGATTACGCCACCATCCGCAAGAAAGAGTCGCGGCGGGAGGAGGGTTATCCCGCCATCAAAGTCCATGATCTTTTCTGGTAGATAGCTCAGAGTGGTTTCCCCTTCAAGGCTGATATTCCACTCTATAAAGCTAAGAATCCCACTTTTTTTAAGGGCTCCATTGCCGGATATGTTCTCAGCTGAAAAACTGAAGGGGATTGAATCAATAACAGTAGCATTCGTAATCCTGTTGGTGCTCTGGATATTTATGTCTATTCTTCCGTCGCTGTCGTTGAAGTATTTCTCAATATTGATTTCTGCGGACGCGATCGCACCGGTCAGAAGGATTAATACCATGATTGACAGTTTTTTCATTGTCTTTGATTTATGTTTCCCGGAAGCATTATCATTATCATTATCCCATGTGCAAAACAATTTCATAACCACTACACATTTCATGGTTTAAAACGATTCCACCCATTGCCACCAGGAGGGATATAAATCAATTCCATAACCACTGCACATTTCATGATTTACAGCATTGTCCGGTGTTTTCGAACCGATATAACCATTAAGATTATATAATCTAAAGGTTATGCAGGGATATTCGGTTATCTTCTCTCCGCTATGCTCAGACATTGTAGGGTCAACAACTACCCACCCTGTATCCGGGTGATTATAAAGCAACCATACATGAGCACCAGCAACTTTCCCGTCCTTACCCACAAAACCTAACGCCAGGTAAAGATTATCGTTGGATATGCCACATTCTGAGCCGCAGGTCATTAGCATTGTGTAGAGCGTTGTTGCAAAATCAACGCATACTCCGCATCCCTTGCATTTATCACATCCCTCACAGTCATCAGGGTAAGTCCCGGTTTCAGCACAGGCTATAACATCACGTGGAGCAAGACGGGTTTTCCACCCGTCACCAAGGGATATTGTTCTTCTCCCAACACACCAACAGGATTTATAAGCATCTTCTTCCGTGTCACTGTCACTGAAAGTACTATCATATACCTTGGGGAACCTCTCAGTCGCCCATCTGATCAGACAGTTTGCTCTTTCAGTAGCTTTTCCGTAAGCTTTGATACAACTATCTGCCAGGTTCCTTGTTTTACCCTCGCAGGCTACCCCGTAATAATCCTCAGGAGCCATGTCTGTATAACCATAGGGTTTTGCGTGCTTATCTATGTTGGTCGTACATCCCAGTTTAGCCGATTGTGGAATGCATGCCCCGGATCCACTGCCGCCGTATGAGCCTTCATCCAATATCGTTGGAGCCCACACGGTGGAGCATAAGATTATGATTGCTATTCCGACAAACCATACTTTTTTGTTGTTCATCGTCTTTAGTTATTTATCAATGATCTTTTATTACTCAATGCCAACCCTCCAGCACTGCACCCCTGCATCCTCCGGTGGCCAGAAACCTCCACTACTGCAACTTACTGTTTTACTCTCTCCTGGAGCTAATCTTATTCCAGCAACGGGGTCATACTCTCCAGTATAATATTCGCGACAGAATGGCGATATCTCATGAACTTCATCCTCGTTTATTGTTCCTCCGCAATTCTCATCCACCCAGAAGGTGACAGGGGATTGGACGCTTTCTTCTCCGTTATTGGTCACTCTGCCGGTAAGCTTTCTTATACATGATTTTCCTTTCTCCAGACCGCCACAGCAGCCGCAGTCGTATCCTTTTGGCTTACAGAAAGACGAACCCTCACCGTTCTCGTTATGGCAGCAGTACGGCTCATCGGCAGTACAGGTTTCATCGCCGCATGAACCTCCGTCCCCTACATTCTCACAGCCGCCAAAGCATATACTGCAGTATCCATCGCCAGATTCAGTCAGTCCTCCGCAGGTACCATAATCAAAGCCCTTCACAACCGGGAAGCTGCCGAAATCGCTGGTCTCGCAGCAGTAATTCCTGATGTCATCACATGTTCCAGTACCGCAGGAGTCCCCGGGATTGCATGAAGTGCAGCCATTGTCGCACAACCAGCCGTAATTCCCACCAGCGCTCAGGGGTATGAATTCCATCCTGAAATCCCCTGTGATATCTG
Source organism: Candidatus Altarchaeota archaeon (assembly GCA_015523055.1). GTDB lineage: Archaea > Altiarchaeota > Altiarchaeia > IMC4 > QMZM01 > WALD01. The sequence goes on along the minus strand of WALD01000013.1, from coordinate 4,107 downwards.
CTGTGTTATCTGCAACAGGGGGTGCAGAGCTGTCAGTAACGCCCCCAATCCTGTAGAATTCATAAACCAGCGGTTTTGCGATTCCTAAAAGGATGAGGATCATTATGATGAAGAGAATGCATTTCTTGGCCTCGTCTCTCTGCTCGGCCTCATCAGAGGTTATGAATCTTAACCCGCATCCTGCGAGAATTACTGCGGCGATTGCAAGCAGCAGATATTGCAGGGCTGATATCAGGTTGTAGGTAGAACTGTTGTTCCTGCACGCCTTCCTGCAGGAGGATTCGCAGCCGGATTTACAGGCGCTGCTCTCCCCTGTAGAGCTGCAGTCCATAACATCATTATTCTCACAGTAATCGTCTGTGCATCTTGTATCGCAGTCGCCTGCAAGACGGGTGGAGCCGCCGCAGATTGCACCGCAGTTGGAGGCACACTGTGAGTCGCTATAGCCGATAGCATGGATGATTTTGCCATTGCACTTGCAGATGCATTTTACCGGCCCGTTATCGGCACTCACCGTAGCCAGAGAGACAACCAGCAGTATAATCGAGAGCAGGTAAATTCCTTTATCCGGTAATCTGGTTTCCATTATTAAATCAGGGGGAATTCTGGGTTAAATAGACTACCTGGAAATTCGGTGGTGAATTCTGCCGCTCTTACCGGGAGCAGAGGGCGTCCTGGTCCTCCTTCACAACAAAGACCTCATTAATAAAGGAGGTGTCATATCTTATGCAGACCTTCCCGCCCAGGGTCCTGTCTATGTTAGCACTAATCTTCCAGTTCATTCTATCCTTTACATCATCTCTGCCTATGCTGTCCAGATATCTCCTTACATCGTCCTCTGTTACTGTATAGGTCTGCCATCCGGAGACATCTATCTTCTTGCAGACCCTGTTTTGCCCGCCACTGTTGTCCCAGCAACTTACAACAGCGTTTCCAATCTCCGCTATATGAATATTCGTGGTCGGCATTGGCGGAGCGGTCGGCAGAGCAGGTGGCTTGTAGAATAGTCCAACCAGACCCTGTGCAATCCCAAGGAGAATCAGGGCAGATATGATATACATAAGGTATCTTTTTGCCTCCTGCCTTGACTCAATGTCCTCGGAGATAAGGAATTTCAGGCCAAACACTGCGATTGCGAGTGCTGCGATTGCGAGTGCTATAGTTCTAACAGCGTCAATGAGCCCATAGGTAGTGCTGTTGAACCTGCATGTATCCTCACACGCCTTCTTACAGGCATCTATGCCCTCGGCTGGAAGGCCTGCACCCTGACAGTAATCACGGCAACAATTGGCGCAATCCGCTCTGCAGTCAGCGAAGCCGGCACACTGCTTACTGCAGAGTTCAGGACAGTTTCCATACTCCTCCTCACCAACCGGGGATTCTATTAGTGTCCCGTGACAGTTGCATGAACAGGCAACAGGGCCGCCCGGAGGAACCACATTTATTATATCCGTCTGGTCAACAACGCCAAGATCTTTCTCCTCCAGCCGGATCGCATACGCACCCTCCAGCGTGTTTATATCCCAAGGGTTCCAGTTGCTCGAAAAGGTTGTTGTATATGTTTTTCCGGGCAGTATCTTAATCCCTGTCTCCTCAACACCCACCGGAAAACCCTCATACCACGGCCCTATCTCCAGCTCACCATCCTCACTGCCTGTCTTATATGCAATCACCTTTCCATCACTGGCCCTGACCAGCTTAACCCGGAAGTAATGAACCTCCTCGTCAGGGTTTTTAATAATAACAGTTATCTTTATCTCATCATCACCCACTATCTCGTGGCTTACTGACTGGATATAGTTATTGGCTGTGGCTATGTTGGCTGCGAGAATTCCCATCAGCAGCACTACTATGAGAATGTGGCGGAATTCCTTTAGAATTCCAGCGTCTGTTCTGAGGGTTTCCCCTCCTGACCATGTTTCTATCCGTTTTTCTGGTTTGAATTCCATATTTTTATTATCCGTCTGTGTAATCCAGGAGTTCGTTTGCATCATTAAGTATCAGGTCACATCCAAGGCGTTCGAATTCCTTTTTCAGCACTTCCTTCTGCTCTTCATTTCCTGTAGAAGACAGGCATCCGATTGAGTAGAATTCAGCCTGCTTTGCAGCGATGATATCATCAACGGAGTCGCCTATATAGGCTGCTTTTTCTTCCCTGGTGAACCCATACCTCTTCCTGATTCTCCTCATGCACTCCAGCAACTGGTTCGGAGCCGGTTTGGGGACGGATACATCCTCACTGGTTACAATGAATTCAGCAGGAAAGAATTTATCTATTCTGTGTTTCTTGAGGGTATACTTGACCTCAAAACGCTCCCTTCCGGTAGCAATGCCAAGAATATATCTATCACTCAGCTTATCTATCGTCTCCTTTTTTACAATCGGTTTTTCATCCCTGATGAAACCCGAAGCAAATATAAAGTCCGTATATCTTCTGTATTTCTCCCGGTATAAATCCCCGCCGAGATAAAGTTCCTGAAAGATATTTTTTATCATCTCCTCAAAGAGAAATTTTAATGCAATTTCGAGATTCTGGCCGAATTTCTCGTGCAATACCTCCTTCGTTTTTTCGAGACCCCCACCCTTCTCCTTTATCCTCTTTGTTAGGTCGTCAAGGTCAAGTTTCATCCTGCTCCCGTTATAATTCCTGCCGAGATTCTGCAGCTTTATCATCCTCTGTCTGAAACTCCTGTCAGGAAGTTCGAGCCCTATCCGGTTTAAATCCTGCTTATCTATCATCTTTGTGAGATAGGAGAGGATTATCGCATAGGTCACTTCCCAGTCGTTGTTGAATTTCCCTGCCAGTTTGAACCTCTGGGTATCATCTATCCCCACCATCCTCTTATCGAGATTGAGTCCAATCAGGTCTGAGAAATAGCACTGGACAGTATCCACTATCGCTCTTCTGTACGAGTCTCCCACAGAAACGATTACTCCGTCCACATCCCAGATAAGAACTCTTGGTAATCTTAATGTCATGTTGATAATAATTAAAACACTAAATCATAAATCTAAAACATGGAATTGGTCTTTCTTGGGACATCGGGTTGCGTTCCTACCGAGAAAAGGAATCTCTCAGCAATCTTTCTGGACTACATGAACGAATACTTCCTCTTTGACTGCGGGGAAGGAACGCAGAGGCAGATGAGGATAGCCGGGATAAATTTCATGAAAATAGGGCATATCCTTATAACCCACCTGCATGCAGATCATTTTCTGGGCCTGGGTGGGATGATACAGAGTATGGATTTTATGGAACGAGTCCCCCCTCTTGATATATATGGGCCAAGGGGTTTGAAAGAGACGATAGACCATATGCTCTCCATGGGTACATTCAAGCTTGACTCCCTGAAACTAAATATTCATGAGGTTGATGAGGGTGAGGTGCTGAAAGGTGATAGGTATAAAATTACCTGCGTAAGAACCAAACATACTGCAAACAGCCTCGCCTACTGTTTCGAGGAAAATTCAAAAAGAAAATTCCTGAAAGAAAAGGCACTTGCTCTTGGAATTCCTGAGGGCAGATTATTCTCCCGGTTGCAGAGGGGCAGGGTGGTTGAATTCAATGGAAAAGAATTCTCTCCGGAGGATGTTTTGTCAAAACCTATTCCAGGGAGGAGGGTCGTCTATTCCGGGGATACGAGAATTTGTAAGGCCGTCGAGATGCTTGCCCGGAATGCTGATGTCCTGATTCATGACGGCACATTCTCCCATAAGGATATAGAAAGCCTGAAGAAGGCGGATCATGCAACTGTAAAGCAGGCGGCAGAGCTGGCTAAGAGAGCAGAGGTGAAGAAGCTCTATCTCACCCATATCAGCCAGAGATACCCGGATCCAAAGCCGCTGGAGGAGGAGGCAAGGGAGGTATTCCCTGATAGTTATATTGCCGAGGATTTCATGAGGGTTAAGATTCCGGTGCATGATCTGGAGAGTTAATATTTATTCAATCTAATATTAAATCACAATGGAGGAATACAAATTTACCGCAGTAATCTGGAGGGAGGATGTCGGTTATGTATCTAAATGCTCAGAATTGGGAGTTGCAAGTGCTGGTGATACGGTAGAGGATGCATTAGAAAACCTAAAAGAGGCCGTGCAGCTTTATCT
>WALD01000012.1 GCA_015523055.1 Candidatus Altarchaeota archaeon | reverse complement strand
TATACTAATGGTAACTTCTCTGCCTGCCTCCTTGCTTCCTCCTCCTGCCTCAACCTCTGCTGTATTGCTATTTGCTTATTATGGTAGTTTATTCCTATACTTATTCCTCCACCTATAACAGCAAGAACAAAAAAGGTAATAAGAACAACCATTGGTGCCCTTGACCGCCTTACTATCCCTTCCTGCCTCTCAAATGCCTCTATGTCCTTCTTCAATGGAGATACATCATACCCCTCTTTCTCCCATCTTTTAAGTTTCTTTTTTAATGCATTTAACCGCTTTAATGTGGATTTATCCATTTTGGCTCCTTGTATTCAAGTCTGTATCTTCCATTATATCTTCCCTTTCTTTGCAATGTTTAATGTTTCCTTTTTTAATGATATTGATATCCTGAATCCCGCATCCTCCAATGCTTTAAGTATCTCATCAACGGAATTGATAATGCCTTGAGCCTTTGCCTTTAATATAATCCCCAGTGTTCCTGTTATCTTTAACCCCAATTCTTTAGCCATATTTCTTGCCTTTAAATCATCTAAAATGAGAAGAGACTCTTTTATTTCTAAACCCAACCCTATTACTTCTGCCTCTCCTCTATCCAGATAGGCTTCTAATATCTTCAATCTCTGTTTATCTTTTACCCTAACCACTTTTACCCATTTCTCCAGTTTCTCTCCAAATTCTTCTTTAACCCTTGTGGGGATTACAATCTTTCCATACAGGTCATTAAGGATATGGAGTTTCCCTATGCGGTTTAAGGCTATAAGACAACTTGTATTGGATATGACTTTACGCATTCTGGAAGTCTTTCTTTATATCTTCAGCAGAATAGTTAAAAAGAGAAACATTATATTTCCCCAGAATCTCTATAAATGTCCTCTTGGATAAGCCCGCAAGTTCCGCCCCCTGTCCTAAAGAGAGTATGCCCTGCTCATACAATTTTGTTGCTATTATTATTTTTAATTCTTCCGTATTTCTCTGAACAGTCTCAGGTAGATTTATGGAAAAGGTTTTCATATTATTACCTCCTTTTTTCAGTATCATAATAAATTAAGAGAAAAAATCAAGAGGAAAATGAAAAAACAGCCGATAGCATTGTCATTGCGAGGAGCGTAGCGACGAAGCAATCTCACAGGATGGGTGGTAAAAACAGCCGTTAGCCGATGGCAAAAGATTAGTGAATGAGTGAATGAGACAAAATAGCTGCCAGCAATTCAAGGAAGAAAATATGGGCTTCCAGCTTCCAGTATTGTCATTGCGAGCCTGCCAGAGGCAGGCGTGGCAATCTCACAGGATGGGTGGTTCTCCTCCATTGTCATTTCGAGCCCTTGGCGAAGCATCTCGTTTTCCTTTAACTCCAAACTCACCCTCCCTTAATTCCTCCCATCAAGGGAGGGAAATAGAGAGGAAACAGCCAGAAATCGCAAGAGGTCAAGAGGTCAAGGGGAACGACCAACCCGAAAACCAAGGTGGTAGGTGGAGTTGTTAGGGGCGTCCCAGTTTCCACGAGACGCACAGCGGATGCTCCTCGCACTGCCGTGCCACGAGCCACCGCGATAAACCCGGTAAGAACCAGAGGAGGGTCCCTTCGGATTCCTGTATGGGCTATGGGAATAATACCCGCTATCATACCAGTCTGCACACCACTCCTCTACATTCCCTGCCATATCATAACAACCATAAGGTGATATACCACTGGGAAAACTACCTACCGGTGATGTATACTCATAACCATCCCTCCGATAAACGCTATGGTCATACCCATTATTCTCGTCATAACAATCGTAATTCGCTTTGTAACCTCCAGCACTTGGAAGATTATTCCCCCACGGATATTTCCTTCCATCTGTTCCTCTTGCTGCCTTCTCCCACTCCGCCTCCGTGGGTAACCTTAATCCCGCCCATCTGCAATACGCTACTGCATCATTCCATGATACATCCACCACGGAATAATCAGGATAGTTTGTAAAATAATTGTTCATACCTGAAAATCCAGGGTCTGGGGGATATGCATGCCCCGTTGCATCACAGAATTTTTTGTATTGTCTGTTTGTTACCTCATATTTCCCTATATAATATCCATCTAAATATACCTTATGCACAGGTTTTTCATCTGAATCACCATTATTTGAACCCATTGTGAATTCTCCTGCCGGAATATATATCAGGATTGAACCATCCTTGAGGTTCATATATTCTTTATAGCCTTTAGAGTTTGTGCGAAGATATACCAAACCTCTGGAAGACTTTTTCTTCACACTCTTTGTCTTCTTCTTTGCTTCTCTCTCCCTCTTTAATTTCTCCGCCAGCCTTATTGAATCCTGCCTCGCCTTCTCTCTTAACCTTTGTGCCTCCTCTTCTGCCTGTCTCAACCTCTGCTGTATTGCTATCTGCTTCTGAACCTGTTTTTGATGATAGTTTATCCCTATACTTATTCCTCCACCGATAACAGCAAGAACCAGAAGGGTGATAAGAACAACCATTGG
>WALD01000011.1 GCA_015523055.1 Candidatus Altarchaeota archaeon | reverse complement strand
TTGACAGAACTCTCTCAACAACAAGCCTTATTTTTTCGGGAGAGATGGTGGGTTTTTTGGGTTCTTCACTGCCAAGGAGTTTTCTTGTTATTTCGTCAATATCCATTATCTTCTGGTGGCCAGGGCAATCAGCATGGAATTGAACTGGTAGGCTATACTAAGCAGTTCCTCTCTTGTCTTTTTTTCCCTTGGTATGAATTTTACCATTATTACTGTATCGGGGTCGCCATCTATTACTATGTCAGTATGCTGATAGCCCGCCGTTTCAGTAAGGTCGTGAGCTGCATTCATTATGAGATGCGTCCTATATAGCCGTGGATTTACCTTTATCACTACCGAGTTTTCTTCCTCATCAACATAGATGTTGTGTATATCTATCTCTCCTTCAGTCATTTTTCCATTGCCTTTATCCTCTTCTTTATCTCCTCAATCTTTTTAGCATAATCCTCTTCCATTGGCTTTGTCCTCTTTGGTTCCCCCAACATCCCCAGCTCTTTTTCCTTCTCCCCTACCTTGCTCTCAAGTTTCTTTAGTTTGTCTTCGTATACTTCAAGAGCATCATGTAACTGTTTGCTCTGATCGGTAGTCAGCCCACCGGTGGTTTTGGTAATCCTCTCAGCAATCTTGGATATCTCCAATGGCATGACAATCGCGGTTGCCCTCCCCTTTGCCATCTTGTCCAGGGCCTCCAGATAAAGATAGGTTATCGCCGGGTCGGTAAGCTTTGCTCCTGCCTCCCTTACAGCATCTATAACAACCTTTGATGCCTCCGCCTGCTCATAGGCAGCGAGTTTCTTCTGCTCTGCAGCAACTCTATCATGCATGGCATCCTGGACCTTGTCAGGGAGTTCAATAGATTTTATCTCAATCCTCGGGACCTCAACGCCCCACTCTCTCCCCGGGACTGAAGCGAGTTTTGCCACCCCCTCCTCCAGATCTCTGCTTATCTTGTCCATGTGCGTAATTATGTAGTCTGAGGTCTGAGCACCGCAGATTGATGTCAGTGCATCACTAACATAATCTACAACTGCCTTTTTGTAGTCCTGAACATTTCTGATTGCCTTTTCCGCGTTTGATACGTAGACGAAGATGGTTGGAGCTATCTGGAACCGTATCTTGTCTTTGGTTATTACAGGCTGTGGCTCTATGATGATTTGTTCCATTCTTATATCCACTATCTTTATTGTTTCATAACCAAGAAATGGAAGGAAGGGAAAATACCACCCGGGACCTATAATCTTCTTGAATATTCCGGCCCTATAAAGGGCAGCCCTTTCAGGGTCACCAAGGTTTAGAGCCATTAAAGGGAGTAATGCAAAAAATATGGCTGATAAAGCAGTTATATAGTAGATTATTGTCCCTGGCTCCACTATTCCAGTCAACATAGTATAAAGCAGGACCGGACAGAATAACCACAGGAGTATAGCAGGAAATCTGATGGATGCCTCTGTCGTGACCGGCTCCTCCACATACTCTGTTCCTTCATATCTGACCTTTGTTTTTTTAATACCGCTTTGCGTCATCAATAACTAATTTCTATTTATAGGATAAATAGAGTTGGGAGGGCAGGGAATCATTGCCTAAAATAGGATTTGATCTTTGCCGGGACCTGGGTTCTTGTCAGAATCTCTCCAAAACTCTCATATTTCACAAGCTTCGGATCTCCAACAATAAAGAAGTAATCGTCATACTTTCGCAGGATGTTTATCTTCTCCTCAATCGCCTCAATGTTTGCCTTCAGACTTATGTCTGCCACGATTTCAACTGCAACTATTTTACCGTCTGCTGCTTCGAAGGTTATGTCCGGCATTTTTGTATGGTGTATCAAAACCTTGTCCGTATATTTCTTAATCTCGTCCCTGACAATGTTCTGAATAACAAAGTGCTCATCAGTATCCTCTGTTTCATTCTTTACCATGTAAAGCTTACTTATTCCCTCAAGGTCGCTAACTCTTACCTCATTGAAACCGACATTTATGAGTATCTTAATCTGCTCATTTGTAAAAGCGATTTTTTCCTGTACCGCCTTTTTGATGTCCAGTTCTGGTATCATCTCCCTCTCCACTCCTGGTCCTCTTGGCTTACGTACCATTTCCAGCAGCTCGTCGGGCTTTGTAGTTATGAGTTTGTGCTCTTCAGGAGACGCCTTAATTCCTATAGGCACTCTCATGGCCCCGGCTATAAGCAAGGCGTCTCCAGTCCTTGCAATTCTCAGTTGTCTTGTCTCTGCCTCGTTGAGATGAAATCTTTTACTAATCTCATCAATCACAGTAGTGTCCTGCTTGAGAAGGAGCTTTGTTGCCGTGTTAGCCATTACTGCCCTTCCTGCTCTTGATGTAAGAACATCCTCCACATCCTGTGTTATCATCGTTAATGATAGGTTGAATTTTCTACATGTTTTAACAAGCCTCAGGATGTATTCGCCCTCCTCCCCTGCTGAAAGAACCATCCATGCCTCATCAATGACCAGCATCTTTCTCTTCTTGGACTTTTTCATCATATTATAAATGTATTCCAGAAGCAGGAACATGAGAGTGCCTTTGCCCACATCAGGTATATCCTTTATGTCAAAAGAGATTATCCTGTTATCGAGGTCTATTCTTGTTTGCTGATTAAGGAATTTTAAGGGGCCATGGACATAGGTTTTCATCCTATTGGCGATCTCAAGAGCGGGTTTGTAGATGACAGCCTTCTCAGATCTTGTGAGTGGTAAAACCTGTTTGTATAAATCCTCAAGCGTTGGGGGCCTCTTTGACCATGTCCTGGGATCTTTTGTAATTCCGGCTTCCTCATATGTGGCATCAATTGCATCATCGAGAATTGCCCTCTGCGACTCCTTCAATTCGCCCATTAAAACTCTGAAGAACGCAAGCAGGGACAGTTTTTTCTCGTCAAGTGTCTGGCTCATCAGGTCCATTGGATTTATAACAACATCAGAACCGGGGGCGATTCTTATAGTCCTTCCGTTGAAGGTCTTGATCAGGTCCGTATATTCCGCCTGTGGATCAATTATATTTATATCGACACTCTCCATGAATTCACGCATGAGCATTAATTTAATGCAGTAGGAATTATGGATAAAGAGTCCCCCAAATCCAGACAGAAATACCTCATTATCTACCTGTAGATCATAGACATACCTATTCTTAGACCTCTTGATCTTTATCTCTGAAATCCTGTCCCAGAATAACTCTGAATCTGCCAGAATTCTCAGAAAATCTATGTC
>WALD01000010.1 GCA_015523055.1 Candidatus Altarchaeota archaeon | reverse complement strand
GCTTTGGTGATCAAATTCAATCAATGACACTATTCGGGTCAGTGGCAAGAAAGGAGTATTCATCGGACTCTGATATAGATGTCCTGATTATAGTTCGGGATAATACAGATAAATTAAGGAGAGAAATCACAGGAATTGGATTTGAGGAACTTTTGAGTCATGGCTGGTATGTATCGGCAAAGGTTATTGATAGAAAAGATTTTGACTACATATCCAAGATTGGGACGCCTTTTATCAAGGATATATCAAAAGATGGTGTGATGGTCTATGGAAAAGATATTAGAAAAGGTTAGCATGGACATTGATATGGCGGATGAAAAGCTTGAATCTGCTAAGTATCTACTGAAGGGAGAATTTTATAGAGACTGTGTTTCAAGAGCATACTACTCGATGTTCCATGCAGCCAAAGCGATTCTTTTTCTGAAGGGAGTAGAACCAAAAACACATAAAGGAGTTTTAAGAATGTTTGGTTTGCATTTAGTAAAAGAAGCAGATGTAGATATATACCTCGGAAAGGCATTGTCATACGCCAGAGAAGTTAGAGAAGACAGTGATTACGGCGTATCTGTGTCCATCTCAAAGGAAATGGCAGAGAGTATCCTAAATGATGCAGAACTGTTCATCAAGAAGATAAAGGAAGTGATTGAAGAATTTAATGATAAGGCGAGTGGTTCGGAATGAACAAGAAAATTTTATTTTTGGTTTTAGCATCTGTCATCTGTCATTAGTATGATGAATTTATAACATTTGAATTCATATATTGAATTCTATACCTTTCAAAATGGGCAAAAGACTTATACCCCAGAGAAGGGGAAGGGGAACTCCCCGTTATAGATCCCCCCCGTACAGGTTCAAGGCCGATCTGAGATACCCCCCCATTAAGGATTGTGGGGAGAAGACCTCTGGTCAGGTAACCGAGCTGATAAACGACCCTCGAAGGTCTGCACCAGTCGCGAGAATTCTACTCGAGGAATTTAGCGATATTATGATTATAGCTCCGGAGGGAATCCGGGTTGGGGACTGGATTGATATGGGGGAGAAGGCCAAGCAGGACAGGGGAAACATTCTGCCTCTCGGCAGGATACATGTAGGCACTCCAGTGTATAACCTTGAGATAAAACCGGGGGACGGGGGGAAACTGGTAAGGGCGTCAGGAACAAGCGCCTATGTTGTTTCTCATGAGGATGACTCAAATCTAACCTATGTCCAGCTCCCGTCAAAGAAGACGATAGCAATCAACAGCAATGCAAGGGCAACCATAGGCAAGGTTGCAGGAGGGGGGAGAAAAGAAAAGCCCTTTGTGCATGCCGGACAGGCGTTTTATAAACATAAAGCAAGAAATAAACTATACCCAAGAACATCAGGAAATGCAATGAATGCAGTGGATCATCCCCACGGCGGTGGGAGGAATCCACATTCGAGACCCTCGGTAACCCATCACACACCACCCGGTGCGAAGGTGGGACACATCTCCTCAAAGAAGACGGGTAGGAGGAAGAGATAATGGTAAAGAAAATCTTCAGTTATAAGGGCTATACTCTGGAAGAGCTGAACGCAATGTCGATGGACGAAATGGTAAAGATACTACCGTCCAGAGCGCGAAGGTCCATGATGAGGGGCCTTAATGATGAGCAGAAGAAGCTCATGGTGAGGGTAAAGAAGGTGCAGAAGGCTCTAAAGGAGGGGAAGAAGGCGGTTATAAAGACGCACTGCAGAGACACGCCCATACTTCCAGAAATGGTGGGACTTGAATTTGAAATCTACAATGGGAGGGAATTCACCAGAATTGAGATTAAACCAGAGATGATCGGTCATTACCTTGGAGAGTATTCAATGACAAGGAAACCAGTTAAACACTCGGCTCCGGGTGTTGGAGCAACCCGCTCATCATTATTTGTGCCAATAAAATAATAAGATGGAATTCAAATACTCACAGGGAATCAAGGATGAGAACAAGATTGCGAAGGGCATGGGGATCGGACTCAACATATCATTCAAGCACTCAGTAACAGTCTGTAACAGGATAAGGAATATGAATCTATCCTCTGCTATAAACCTCCTGGAAGCAGTAATCTCACAGGAGAGAGCAATCCCGTTCAAGAGGTTCAGAACGGGGGTGGGCCACAGAAGAGGCGATGGCAAGGAAACCATTGCAAAATATCCTTGGAAGGCATCCTCAGAGATTCTAAAGGTCCTTAGAAATGTTGAGGCCAATGCAAATTACAAGGGCATGGATATAGAGGAACTAAGATTGGTGCATATAGAGGCACAGAAGGGAGCCAGAAGAAGGAGAATAAAACCCAGGGGGAGGTGGAAACTCTGGAGAACAGAGCTTGTTCATATACAGGCAATAGCAAAGAAAACCTAACATGGCAATGGAAAAGCATTTTATTCAGGAGGGAATAATCAGGTCAGAGATAGAGAATTATCTAAAGAGCGAATTGAACAGGTCAGGTTATTCAGGGATAAATATACAAAAGACCCCTCTGGCGACGAGAGTTATTCTTTATGTTGAGAAACCCCCGCTTGTCATAGGGAAAAAGGGCAAGAGGATAAACAGGCTTACGAGGGTACTTCAGGAGAAGTATGGGGTTGACAACCCGGCAATTGATGTTCAGAAGATTGACATTCCAACTCTTGATGCGAACATAGTTGCAAGAAGGATTGCAGTCGCCCTTGAAAGAGGCATGAACCGGAGGAGGGTAACCTACAAGGCCCTGAGAGCAGTCATGGGCTATGGAGCCAGAGGGATCGAGATAACGCTTAGGGGAAAGATAGTCGGAAAGGGAGGAAGGTCCAGAACTGAGAAGTACCTTGAAGGCTATATGAAAAAGGCGGGAGATTCCTCAAAACTTGTTGATACTGGCTCTACACAGGCATATCTCAAAGCAGGAGTTATAGGAGTAACTGTAAAAATAGTCCGTCCAGATGTGATATTCCCTGATCAGATAGATGTTATATCCAGAGAGGATCTGGAGAAAAAGAGGGTTAAGGAGACTGAGGCTAAGAAAGAAAAAGAGAAAAAGAAGGAGGCAGAGAAACCCGGAAAAAAGAAAACGAAAAAATCAAAGACGGAAAAAAAGAAAACAAAGAAGGAGGAGTCAGAAAAAGTCAAGAGCAAGTAGGGTTTTAATAATAACAATTCTATTTTTAATAATAACAATCCCATATATGT
>WALD01000009.1 GCA_015523055.1 Candidatus Altarchaeota archaeon | reverse complement strand
GGATAGCAAATCCTGAAGACGGATTCGATCCGGATGAAATCAAATATGACCGGGAGGAGGTTGCAAGGATTCTTGATGCAATAACGGAGGAGAAGGAAGAGATTAATTTCCAATATCTCATATACATGCCATATTACAAATGCACATACCTCTCTGTGGGTGGGAAGAGATATCTGAGATATTCATCACTATGGCTTAAGGAGAGAAGAATACTTCCCTCAAGAGAATAATCCTGATTCATCTCTACACCCCCTAGGGCTAAAGCCTATGGAGTTCTTGCTTAATCCAACCCTTAAGGATAGGTGAATGAGATGCCATCCTCTTCTTTATAACCTCAATAATTTTCTTTTGTTTCTTTTTCTCGAGAACTCATTTATAAAGATTTAGGTTTTTACTCATTCCCCTAACTTTTTTCAGTTACGTTTTTTATATACCTAACAACCTAATAATTAGGCAATCCTAATATCTGGAAAGAAACGATGGAAATAAGTCTAAATAATCTCCCGGTCGGGGATACCGGGAGAATAACCGGGGTCGTTGGGGGGAGAGAATTCCGGAAAAAGCTGGCCCTGAGGGGTGTGAAGGAGGGTTCAATAATTCGGGTGATGAAATCTGCATTATCTGGGGGACCAGTTGTTATCGAGATCAATAGAAATTCCATGGTTGTAGGACGAGGAATGGCGCAAAGGGTTATGATAAAAAGGATGTGAAAGAAATGAGGAAGATGTTGAGTGAAATGGAGTTTGGTGAAGAAGGAAAGGTGATAGAAATAGATGAGGGGCTGAGGAAGAGGATAGCGGGTGTTGGTATCCGGGTTGGTAAGAAACTAAGAATGGCAACCCGGCAACCAATAAAAGGACCTGTGGTTATAGAGCTGGACAGGGTGAATACTTCTCTAGGTTTTGGTTTTGCTAATAAAATCGTTGTAGATGTAAAAGAATAATGAAAAGAATCTTGCTAATGGGCAATCCGAATGTAGGAAAGAGCGTACTTTTTAATCGCCTTACCGGTGCAGATGTGGTTCAATCAAATTATCCTGGCACAACTGTTGATTATACCCGGGGGTATATGAAATTAAAAGACGAAGAGATGGAGATTATAGATGTACCTGGCACCTTCTCTCTTGAACCCAAGGATAAGGCAGAGGAGGTGGCAGTAGAAATGCTTAAAGAAAACAGAGATTCTGTGGTTGTATGCGTTTTTGATTCAACGAAAATAGAGCGTGGTCTTTATCTGGCTCTGGAGATTATTGAAAGAGAATATCCTGTAATGATTGTTTTGAACATGTGGGACGATGCCATGGTCAGAAATATACATGTTGATGTGAAAAAACTGGAATCAATTCTGGGGGTCCCGGTAGTAGCAACAATAGCGACAGCCGGTGAGGGTATAAAAGAATTCGTTTCAAGAATAGGGTATGCATCACGGGTTAAGATAGAGGACATTATGCGGGGTGTGGGCCATTATGGCACTGACAGGTGATGAACGGTGGGAATTGATTGACAGGATAACCAAGGAAACTGTCGCGCTTGGAGAATATAAGCGGGATCTGAAGGACATACTTGGGGAGATGACAGTCAGACCATCCACGGGAATACCTCTGGCGATAGCGGTGCTTTTCGGTTTCTTTTCCTTTGTTTACTCCTTTGGTTTGAGTTTTCTCATGATGCTCTTAGATCCCCTATTTAAGGATATGATCATACCCTGGCTGGTACAAGCAGTCCCGGGTGGTGGAGCAACCCTGGAGGAAAGCAGTTTTCTTTATGCAGTTCTCGTAGGCGATCCCATGGCAGTTCACCCCTTCGAATACTTTGGTGTCCTTACCAGCGGACTTTATACTGCGATTGGAGTCGTTCTCCCTGCCATAATTGCATTCTACATAATGATGACACTACTTGAGGATAGTGGCTACATGCCCAGATTAGTCGTCTTATTAGACACCGTCTTCCACAAGATCGGGTTGCATGGGTTTGCTGCTGTTCCCATACTCCTGTCCCTTGGATGCAACGTCCCTGGAATAGAAGCGACAAGAACCCTCGAAACCAGAAAACAGCGGTTTATGATGATGGCTCTTTCGGGCATATTTATCCCCTGTGGAGCACAGCTTGGTGTAATGCTTCAGGTAGTGCCAGAATATCTTGGTCTGATCCTTCTCTATCTTTTCGGTTCGTTTTTCATTGCTGGATTTATCCTTAATGCAATTACTCCTGGTAAGAGTCCAGAGCTTTTTATGGATGTGCCACCTTATCGGATGCCGTCATGGAGAAACCTACATCGCAAGGTATGGTACAAGGTTGAGAGCTTTATAGCAGTAGCCGTTCCGATGGTGCTTGTGGGCGTCCTGATCGTGAATATACTCTACCTATCCGGAGTTATAGGGTGGCTTGGCTCCCTCCTCTCTCCGGTATTCCTACATTACTTTGGCGTTCCCGAAGAAACCGCAGGGCCCTTGGTAATGGCTTTTCTCAGGAAGGACATCGCAGTCTCTCAGATTGGTGCGATAGAAATGACAACGGCACAGAAAATAATATCCGTAACTCTTGTGAGCATATACCTTCCGTGTTTGGCTACATTTATAATGATCCTGAAGGAAGGAGGAATTGTAGACCTTTTGAAAACTATAGTTTTCCTGATAGCATCTTTCTTCGTTTTTGGAGGACTGATGCAGGGAATAGTCTCATTACTAAATGTGTAGACAATGGATAAATGGAGATTAGGTTCGGTGTACTTTGCGATGCTGGGTGCAGTTATAATGGGGCTTGGATGCTTAGAGTTTACCACCTCATTAGGCATAACCCCTCCGTTGGGTAGCGAATGGCTTACACTCTCTCCTGCCCCAATGAAGTGGATGAGTGTATGGAGAGGAATTGTTACCCTGCTTGCAGGGCTGCTGATTACCTGGGGGTCGTTTGGATTTCTGGAGGTTGAGGGTTTTGGAAGATCGGTGATAGGTATAATAATGTTATGGATACTTGCGGGATGTGATATACTTGCAATGTTCTGCGGCTCAATACCCGGGACGGGGACATGGCTGAATACCCTCCGCGGTTTTCTGAAAAGTTATGCTCCACCTTATCCGGCTGCAGTATGGTTGATTCCATTCTCTTTGCCCATGATATATTTCATAATGATGTGGGATATGCAAACAAAATCAAACAAACGGAGGAATGAAAATGGATATGGAACAAAAAGAGGGAAACAAAAAAAACAGGGTTAAGAAAATTTATGCAATTGTAGCAGTTCTGCTGGCATT
Organism: Candidatus Altarchaeota archaeon; assembly: GCA_015523055.1. GTDB lineage: Archaea > Altiarchaeota > Altiarchaeia > IMC4 > QMZM01 > WALD01. The sequence continues at coordinate 2,938 of WALD01000009.1, read as the reverse complement.
ATCAGCCAGTCCGGTAGTGGCACAGGGAAGCGATATAGTGCTGGCGGTGGAAAAAATGAACGAAAGCATGCGTGAGGCATTAGTAATTATTAATGATATTGAGGGCCGTACACAGACGCTACTTGCCGCTCATCCGGGGGATGAGAAAATAATCGCCTTTCATGAGAAATTAAATGAGGTTCAGGGCATGGCAAAACACATTCACGATCATCTGGTATTGATGGAAAAACCCCTGAAGGATCCTATGAGGAATAAGGAAACCCTCAAGGAGATGGCAGCAGCAACCGAGAAACATACACAGGACCTTGTAACTTTAACGAATGAGGCTCACAATCTTGTACACCCGGTTATGTTCAAATATGAAAAAGAAAATGCAACGAAGATTCACGACCTGATACACAATAACCTAACACGTGTTGTAGAGCAGATCAACGATCAAATGGGTAGCTTTGGAGACCTTCTCGACAGCATGGGGGGGGAACCATCAGACACTCAGAAGACGGACGAAGGGAATATATCCAAGACATTGCCGCTGTTTTCCATCTCGTGGACGGGGATATTCCTTATCCTTGGATGTGTTTTGATAATCGCATTGGCAGTCGCCTATCTGATTAGACGCAGGGGGGATCATACTAACGAGTGGGATTTATGAAAGATGAGAATAGTAAACAATATCAAAAAGGTTGGGATTCTGATATTCTTAACAGCAATCCTGCTTGGTGTACCCTCTGTACAGGCGCATGTATTCTGCCCTGATGGCAGGTTCGTACCGACTCCATCTGACTGTCCCGCATACAATATGGGGAACGCAGATAACAAATCTGCCTCTCAGTCAACCTTAACCACAACAACGATAAAAAGCATACCTCTGACAACAGAACAGGAAGCAAAGGTCATTTTTAGCTTTGTGGGTATCCTGATAATTGGCATAGTATTTGTCTATCTGATTAGACATCAATTACCCGGGTATTCCTGATTACCACCACCCTATCACCACCACCTGCTACACTAAAAATGGATCCAGAAGCATGCAAAACAGAAGGAGAACATAAAATGAAAAACGCCACGATTTTGATAACGATGGTAGCACTACTGCTTGGTGCATTACCTGCATATGCACATATACCAGCAGGCTGGGTGCCGATCGAGGAATGCCCAAAACATGTGGGGGGAGCAGTGAGCGATGCTGGGACGGGAGGCAGGGGGACAGATTTTTCCGAGGGCTTTGTATACCGGGCAATGAGTGATGCCCTAAACAACCTATGGAAGGGCGAGGCACCTGAGAGACGCCATATAATGATTATCAGTAAACTTCCAACCACCGATGCAGAGCAGGTCATTCGTCTTATTATTGGCAAACCAGTGGGGGAGGTCCCACCGGGATGGAGAAGCAGGAATCCCGGTAAATACGAGATTAAAGCACCTGATGGAACGGACAGGGAGAATCTAAAGCCAGAGAATTTTGAATTTACCTTCATCGATACTAGGAATAATAAAAAGTACGTCTGGAGGGCAGAGGAAGAAATTCCTGGCATATTCCCGGAGGGATATTTCGAGCTCAGGAATAAGAAGGCGGCGGGCAAGAAACTGAAATGGTGGGAGGAGAAGGATCTTGCCAGGATGGAAAGCAGAATTTCATCTAAACTTACAGAGTCAATTGGGAAGAGGCTGTCGATTGAGCTTCATGACAGATATGCTCATCCCCTCGATGAATTCATCATAGGTAAAGAGGAAGATGAAGGCACTATGCTTTATCTTGCTGCAGAGCTTGCCGAAAGCGGAGATAAAGAGGAATTGGGAATTCTTCGTGAGAAATTCGAGAACGCCTCGGAGCATATAAATGGGGCGCACGAGTTGATACACGGCACGATTGTGCCTGTAGCAGAGGATATGGGTAAGGGTGAATTGGAGATGGGAGCGTTGCATACTCTGGCACATAAACTCATGGCGTCCATATACCGGATAGGTGAGTACCTAACCGATATTGAAAAAACAGATGATGCAGATGAGGTGAAAGAAAAGGCGGGTGAGATGTTAAAGGAGTTGAGAGGGCTTAAGAGACTTTCATCTGAACTTCATATCCATTCTACCGACCCTGCAACGGTGCTTACCGGCCAGAAGCCACTAAAACTGAGGAATGGTATGGAAGTGGTTCGTATAAAACACGAGGACATAAAGACATATCTCTCGAGAATGAACATAAAAGATGAACCAGCCCCCGTTGGAGGGGCAATAGCCTTTGGGGTCCTCGTTATCGGAATTGGAGCGGTTGTGCTATGGAGGTATAGAAAAAGATGACGGGTTGAACATGAATAGAAGACATTGGGGTTGAATTCCACTCTGTAGGAATTCCGAGTTTATAAGAATTCTCCGGGCATCATTGTCAGGTTAATCATATTAATGCCATGAAGAAGGCATTGAACCGTTTTTTCAATCCTGTCTATTAATATTATACTGCCCACTAAGATACTATTGTTTTTCATAGAGGGGCATTAAGCAGGAAGATAATGGATATTGACGAAATAACAAGAAAACTCCTTGGCAGTGAAGAACCCAAAAAACCCACCATCTCTCCCGAAAAAATAAGGCTTGTTGTTGAGAGAGTTCTGTCAAGGAATAACCTGACTCTTAAATCCATTGAGGCCACTGAGGAGGGAGATTATCTTGCAAAATCCACTGACACTGGAGGGAGCCGGCTCTTCTCCCTCATAAGGTTGGAATCCTCGGAAAAGGGCATAGAAAGGGGATCTCTTGAGGATTTCTATAATCTGGCAACAGAGAAGAATTCCGACCGTTCCATCTTCATAACCGATTCAATCTTTAGGGAGGAGGCAAAAGCCTTTGCAGCCGAGAAATACATAATCCTTGTAGATGGGAAGGAACTGGAGGCAATCCTTACAGAGGAAGAGACTGGGATAAAAAAGGCATTCGTTTCAGG
>WALD01000008.1 GCA_015523055.1 Candidatus Altarchaeota archaeon | reverse complement strand
ATCTTAGGGAGAGTTTAAAGGAGTCGGGAATCACCAACCTACGTCAAGCGTTTGATTGGAGGAAAATATAATGTGTGTTGATAAGCGCACTATTGACGAAATAACCATAGTCTGTAATATAACAGACCCTATTCTTGACGGAATAGCAGATTTAGTTAGGAGGCTTAGAAATTATGGATGTGCGAATGACCCAAACCTTGGTGCCTTTACCGTTGATCACTTTCTTCACCATGCTGAGGGAAACCATTCTATAACAATTACCAAAGGAACTAAAGAGATAATGAAAATCAATTTTAATATTGAAAACGACATTATCACCGGAGCAACATTGAGTGGGCACTATTTTAGAATTGGCGATGTAGAATTCCCCGCAAGCTTCCTTAAGGCTTTTAATGTGTCATTGCTAGGAGATGAGTGTAACCTAAGGTACAACAATAACAATAGGCCCCCCATCCCCATATCGAGTGCTATAAAGAATGTGTTTGGTAAGGCCATAGTTACCAGAGATGAACTTGAGAATGTGTTTGGGTCAGGAGAGTTCAGGAGACTAGAAGAACTGAATAACTTGTCTGACATCATATTTTTCGATAACAAGCTTATAATCAAGGATAAACTTAACACAACAGACCTTAAAACTCTCAAGAAAATACTAAATGAAATCGACAGGCCTCGTAGGATTTTTAAAAAGTATGATAACCGGCTGAGAGAAGGTATGAGCAAAAAAGAAGGGGCTTTTTTCAGTGACATCAAGAAAAATTACGAAGATTTACGCAAAAAAGAGCACGAGCTTAAGCAGGCATCTGTAGGCCTCAACAGGGATTTCTTTCTTCGCATTATAATCCTCTCCAGCATTTTCTGGCTCACTCTCTTTACATACTTTCTAATACCCTTCAGCGGCCCTGCGGATGAACACCTCAGGAACAGCCTCTATCTCTCTCTTATACTCGGGTATGCCACCATATTTATCCTGGAATTCCGAGGCATGGAGTTGAATATTCAAGTACATAAGGAAATCGAAGCATCATCCTTCTTTATGATATTGTGGATTATTATGTATTTCATTATCCCAGCTTTCTCAGGTTTAGAGGGGGTTGCAGATGCGTCCGAGAGTTTCATGTCGCTTCACGGTGCTGTTGTTATCCTTCTCTTAATGGATTTCTTTATAGAATTCACATTTGAGGATGGATATGCTCTTTACAGCCGCAAGGCGAATATGTTTAAGATAATTCCTCTCGGGCTTAATGGTCTGCCACACCTCCCCCCAGTTCTGGAACACTATGTGGGTACTGAGGTGAATGGTTGGATTGCGATATCGTTTTTTATCTTGCTTATTGGCCTGGCATACTGGTGGTATAAGGATAGGGTATTATCTGAGGTCTTTGAAGGTTTAGAGCTTTTAATTTCTGACCTTGAAGAGAGCCTTGACCCAGAACTATATGCCGAGTTAGAATCTTTTTTCTCTGATTTAGAGCAAACACATAGTGATAACGAGGATATTGATGAAATATGTCATGAAATATGCCTGATTATACAAGATAAATTGCCACAGTCGTATATGGATATTATACAAAACCAAAACAGCGAGGCCTTTATCGCTTCTCTTTTCCTGAGGTTCAAACAGGGATTATTGAAAGAGAAGGTGGCAGGTAATTCTCATGTATATGATGTTAGCACCAGTGACAGTCACTACGACACAATTTCTCTTCTGTTGGGAAAGAAATTCCCTACATATATCTTCAGAAGGTGGTCTTTACGGGTTAGGCGTGTTAAGAAACTAGGGAAGGGCTATTTCGTCAGAATAAAACCGGACACAGGAGAGGTTCTGTACAAAATCGTCCCTGAATCATCCTAAAATTCCTGAGACTCTCATCCCCAAAAAGAACACCCCCATGCTCGCTAGCAGAACAATAGGCATGAACGGATACGCCTCCCTCTTCCCGAAGAGACGCACCAGAACAGGAGCAAGGAGAATTGTCAGCAGTTTGAGCAGGAGAAAGAAGAATAACAGGAATAGAGGATTCAGAAGGGCCATGACAGCAGCAACCGCAAGAACATCCCCTATCTCCAGTTTGAAGAGTATTCCGATCGGCCGGTAGGATAAAGCGGACAGAAGAGCGATAAGGAGCCACTTCGCAGGGAGAGTTATGGAAAGCCCGTTATCCTTTATTCCATAGATGTCGAGGGCCACCAGAAATATTATTGCAAGAAACCAGACCTCCGGGAACTCCACGGGTGCAGAGAGATGCTTTATGTCGCTCAGGGCCGCTACTGCAAACGATCCTATAAGGAATGCAAGCGCGTACAACTGGGCCTGCGTCAGTGCCGGACTCTGATTGAACAGCGGGTCAAGAGTAAAACTTACCATACATAACCACAATTGTTGCAGTAGTGTATCGTTCTCTTTCCTGCGGATGTCTGAATCTCTCTGGAGTCTGATTTATGAGCCGTAGCGCAATTGGGACATACAAGATCGTCTTCAGATTCCCACTCATCAAGCCACCAGCCCTCTTTTTCAGCGATTTTCAGCAGTTGCTTCATCTCATCGTCTGGGATATTGAGGTTCAGCAGAATCTCAGTCAGGCTGTGCATTCTCTTATATATCTTTGCCTCCTCAGAAATCTCGAGGCTCTTTTCTTCTCCAACCACATCTTTCGGAACTAATTCTTTCTCATCCTTTGCGATGGCCCCTTTGAGCCTTTCAATCCTCTCCTTCTGAGCGCGCAGACTCTCCATATAACCTGCCAATCTATTTTGCATCTGCCGGATGTTATCTATCATATCCGCGTTCTTCTGGCTCTTGTAGGCACTATACCATTCATTGAGGATACTGTGCTCTTTCTCCCTCTTCTCCAGCATCTGTTGAATCTTTATGTCCAGTACATTAACCTCCTTCTTGTACTGTTCAAGTTCTTTCTCATCCTTTTTACCCGTAAGTTTCGCTATTATGCCTTCCAAGTGCCGTATCCTCTTCTCTTCCTCCGTTGATTTCGGGTCCAGCACGCTGAAGAGGTACAGGTATCTCTTCCCATCAACCGTTTCTATTCTGCAACTCAGGAATCTGGATTTTTCCAGAGATGCGGCCGCCTTCTCGATATCCGCCTCCGGCAGTTTAAGTTTGTTAGAGAGTTCTTCGAAGGAATAGGTCAGTTTCTTTTCCTTTGTCACATACCCTTCCACCTTTCCCTGCACCTTTTGTGCGCTCATGGAGGTTATAATATTCTTACGCTTCGGCATGAAGAGGTTCTTGTAGTTCTCAACCCCTTTGAACTCTGCGGTCTCATCGGTGTATACATTCTGTTTCTTAATGTCTGCTACGATATAGTAAACGCGCTGAATGGTTGGGAATTTCCAGTCCCTATAGTCGGCCGTGGGGAGGCAGAAGATATATGTAACACCTTTTTTTATCGACCTCTCCACATTCTCAGTTATTTTTTGTAGATCTACCCTCTCCTCATCAATATCCATAAGTGAGATAACAAGCCTTGTTTTCGGTCTCAGAAAGCCCTTCTTTATGAAATAACTGGTTCCCTTATAGCCCCTGATAAGTGATGCATCGATCTTCAGGAAGCGGCTTTCATCCATAGAACTGTTTGCGTCTTTCCATTCTGTCACCGTGTATTCCTTTCCGGTGTACGGATCCGTAAATTTTTTTGTCTTATCGATTCTGTT
>WALD01000007.1 GCA_015523055.1 Candidatus Altarchaeota archaeon | reverse complement strand
GCCGTATCCCCACCATTGTTCCATATAGCCCTGCTTGAATTCCAGTAAAGGTCCAAGGGCGTGTCTGTCCCGCTGCCGGTGTGAATTTTTATAGAGGTTCCTGTTTTCATCTCAAAGCCAGATGGAAAATTATAGGTATGTTTCTGCTCATCTTGAAGTGTCCATCCACTCATATCTGTATTTGCTCCAGAATTTGAGACCTCTACCCACTCTCCGTTAAGATTCTCCCTTTCATTTCCCGGGGCATCAAATTGCACCGCTGATATTTTAATACCTGACGATGCGGATATTGTCGTGGTTGAGGTAGAAGATGTTGTCGTAGCCACTTTCTCCCTTATCGTAATTGTGGTATCTGACCTGGTAGAATTCTTCGCTCCTTCAGCCAGGGAATTCGTGGCGGCTTTATCCTCGCTGAACCCGGGATTAGTCAACCCCCGCAAGGTTGTTGTAGTTACCGGCTCTGTTGCACATTCAGCAACATCATCAACGATCTCATCATCAGGGCAGACATACTTTATTACCTCCATAACCTTCGTTTCGGGACACTCCTCTATGTTGATTTCACAGTCATCTGCGTTTGAGGCAAGGCTACCGTCAGGGCAGACATAGAGCCTTATCTTCTCTTTCTGTGTTTCAAGGCATCCGGAGATAAGGAGTGATACAGATATCAGGAATATCAATCCAGATTTTTTCATTTCCTTATCACTTGCTCACAAAACAAAATAAGAGAGGATCATTGCAGAAATTCCCCCTGATAAGGTTCCAAGGAAATTTATCATATGCTTGTCCAGCCTTTTTCTTTCTATTGTTGCACCAAAAAGGCTGTCAGCATTACAGCCAATAAAGCCGGCAAGAATTCCAATCACGAATGTAAGAAGATTCTGGCTCAGAATTAATGCAACGAAGGATATTACCCCCGCCCCTATCAGAGCTGCAATCAGCCCATGAACTGAAACACCACCGCTTGTACCAACCCTGACTCTTTTGAAATTTGTTATCAGTCTTGGCTCTTTCTCATGGGCCTGCCCAACCTCTGTCGCAAAGGTATCTCCCGATGCGGTTGCCATAGCCCCTATAAAAGCGAGCAAAAGAATCTCATTTCCAGTAAGCCAATAGAATATGGCAAAGATTGTTGCTGCTCCGCCATTGCCAAAGACATTCTTCCATGTTCTTGTTCCTTCAGCAACGCTTCGTCTCTCTTTTTTAGAGTACCTATACTTTGTAACAATATTACCTACAAAAAAGAAGACCAGAATCAACCACAGATAAGGCCACCTATCCCCCAGAGAAAACAGAACTATAAACCCGATGACTCCAGAGGATATTAGTGCTGAGTTGTCAATCTTGCCCTTCCAGTAGGCATAGAGTATGAATACGACTGCTATAATCAGGGTAATCAGGTAAAAATCCATAGTTCAAAATTTGATTCAATCAAAATAAATACCCTTTTAGTATATAATTCTTCCCGGGACGCAGGGAAACAAACTGCAGATAATTTTTACGCCCTCTATCCAAATAGCTAATATGATCTACAAAGCAGAGGTTCGTATTCAACTGAAACCAGGGGTGATGGACGCCGAGGGAGAGACTGTTCAAAGATCATTCCGGCTCCTTGGATTTTCCGTCAGGAGTGTGAATTCTGTCAGGGTTTATGTGATTGAGCTTGATGCAAATTCTGAGGACGATGCAAGGGCAAAGGCAGTGGACATGTGCAAGAGGCTTCTTGCTAACCCGGTGATTCAGGACTATTTCATTAAGATTGAAGGTGGCTGAATTCTACAAGAAACTCATGGAAGGGGTTTATGAGATAAAAATTCTCAATGCAAGCAATAGAGATCTGCTAAAGATTAGTCAGGATCGCTCCCTCGGCCTGAGCGTCAGGGAGATGCTCAGAATCCAAGGATACTTCAAAAAAGAGGGCAGGAATCCGACCGATATTGAGCTTGAGGCCTTTGCGCAGTCATGGAGCGAGCACTCCTGTTATAAGACATCAAAGCCGATTCTGGAGAGGACGGTATTCAGGATAAATGCCCCGCAGAACATCTGCGTAATATCCGAGGATGCAGGGGTTGTAGATTTCAACGAGGATTATGCCTATGTTGTCGCTCTTGAGTCACATAATCATCCCTCAGCCCTTGATCCATACGGGGGGGCAGCCACCGGAGTCGGAGGTATCCTACGGGATGTTGTATGTATGGGAGCCCAGCCCCTGGCATTGACAGATTCATTATTCTTTGGCCCTCTTGATTACCCGGAAGACAAGATTCCTGCAGGGGTTAAGCATCCCAATTTCTTATTCAGAGGGGTAGTTTCAGGAATTGCTGACTATGGAAACAGGGTTGGAATTCCCACTGTGTCCGGGATGGTATATTTTGACAAAGGTTATGTTGGGAATTGCCTTGTTAATGTCGGCTGCATAGGTATGGTAAAAAAGGACAGGATAGCAAGGAGCAGGGTCGGAAACTCAGGGGACGTCTACATCATGGCAGGGGGAAAGACCGGGAGGGATGGCATACATGGGGTCACCTTTGCCTCCGCTGAGCTGGATGAAAAGAGCGAGGAGCGGGACATTCCCGCGGTCCAGCTTGGATATGCCATAATGAAGGAGCCTCTGATACATGCATGCCTTGAGGTCAATGAGAAGGGTTTATTGACAGGGATGAAGGATTTTGGGGGGGGCGGACTTTCATGTGTTGCCTCGGAGATGGCTCATGCCGGAGGAAAGGGAGCACGTATAAATCTTGATAGGGTTATGCTTAAGGCGGATGGTCTCGCCCCCTGGGAAATCTGGGTTTCCGAGAGTCAGGAGAGGATGATGCTCTCGGTAAAGCCAGAAAACGTTGATCGGGTCCTTGAGATATTTGACTTCTGGGACGTTCCTGCCGTATGTGTGGGTGATGTCAACGATACTCAACGGATTAGGGCGGATTACAGGGGAAAAACAGTTCTTGACCTGAATCTGAATTTTCTGATTAAGGGGGCCAGATATGAGAGAGAATATAAAATTGTTGAGAAAGAAGAAAGGGAAGAGACTTTCTCAATGCCTGATTTGAATAAGATAATACCGGAAATCCTGAATTCCCGGCAAATCGGAAGCAGAGAATCGGTCATAAGGAGATACGACCACGAGGTCAGGGGCAATACAATCCTGTCCCCGATGCAGGGTTTAATCAATAAACAGAGCCATGGTGATTCCTCTGTAATAAAACCGCTGAGGGATTCTTACCGGGGACTGGCGATAACCACCGATGTTAACCCGGGACTCTCCGGGTTCAATCCATATTGGGGCGCCGCCTCGGCAGTGGAAGAGGTAGTCAGGAATTTAGTTGCGGTAAATTCAACCCCTCATTCTCTGGCAGATTGTCTAAATTTTGGAAACCCTGAAAAACCGGAGAGACTGGGAGAATTCGTTAGGTGCTGTGAGGGCCTCCACTTTGCTGCAAATTCATTTGGAATTCCATTCGTTTCAGGCAATGTTAGTTTCTATAACGAGAGTAGTGGGGGGGCAATAAAGCCAACCCCTACCTTACTGGGAGTAGGGATAGTCAGAGATGTACGGAAGGCTGTTTCTTCGGACCTGAAGAAGGGGGGGAATCCAGTCTATCTAATTGGGGGAACAATGAAAGAGTTAGGCGGTTCGGAGTATTACAGAATTCTTGGTCTCAATGCCGGAATTAGTCCGAAGGTCAATCCCGAATGGACAAAAAAGAATATGAGGTCGCTCCTGAAGGCGATGGATCTATCTCTGGTCCGCTCATGCCACGATCTCTCTAACGGCGGTTTGCTGGTGGCAATGACAGAGATGGCATTCGGCGGGGACCTAGGACTGGAGATGGACTTAACCTCCCTCCCAGATCTTAGAACGGATATAAAGCTCTTCTCGGAATCCAACGGCAGATGGCTTGTTGAGGTTGATGCAAAAAAGGAGGAGGAATTCCGTTCTGTTGTTAGTGCAAATAAAGTAGGAACAGTTACAAAAGAAAAGGAGATAAGGATATCTGATACTAAAACACGGCTAACCTTTGAGCTTGATGAATTAAGAAGAAGATGGAATTCAGCCATATAGGTGGTTAATCCCCCTGCCGGGACGCATCTGAACGAGAAGAACGCAGAGTATAGTGATTGCATTGTTGGATAATTCAATTCAACGATAACCGCAATCGTCTCTTTTCACAGGGTTTTCTTTCCCTCTCCAGAAAGAAAGACCTTACGGTTTATTCAACCTAACTTCACCCCCTAAATATTTTATTACAAGTCGGCAGAATCCTCGCAACCTCCAATATAAATATCAGATAATCCTCTTCTGCTTCCTTACATGCCGGGAAATCTCCCCTGCTACCTCGTGGTATACCCTTGAGAGTTCATCCCTGTCTGCAATCCCTCCATTCCGCCTGCTTTCAAAATCCTCAAAGTAGAAATTCACCCCGCCAATAATCGTCTTCTCTGCATACCCTATATCTAACCTTTCAAGGAAATTCTCCAGCGTTTTTTCCATGGTTGCTGCCTCCAGGGTTTTATAGCTCTCAAGAACGTAAAACAGAACGGTAAGAATTATGATGATCTGAAGAACCAGCATCAGAAGCATGAATTCAAGCAGGTCGTTAAGCATCGACACAACGAACACGAACAGGATAAAGATGCTTATCAAAAAATAGCTCCTGAACTGGTTTATGGTGTCGCTTAGCAGAACAATCTTCAGGTTGCTGAAGAAATCTACCCCTCCCTCTGCTCTCCTGATATCCTTCAGCTTGTCATGGTCGTATCCCACTTTGTACATGAAGGGCAGCAGCAGGATAAGATATGCACCAAGAACAACAATTGATGGCTCAACTCCCACAATCTCAGCGATTACGCCTATGGACTCCCTGACCTCCACCATGGCACCCTGTCGGAAAACAATCAGCGAGATTATCCCAAGGCTCATCACTATTGCGAATAAGCCGACAAATGCCATCAGGAGCGAAACTCCAGCGCTATCGGACCTGTGGGATTTTATAGCCAGCCCGAAGGCAGAGACTACCAGTATTATACCTGAAATGAGTAGCAGGACAGATACGGTCAGATTGACAGGTGATATTACCATCCTAAATACATATTACTCTGATTGCTATAAAAACCTATAACCCCCCAAGTGTCATCTGCTTCCCAAGCCCTTTTAATTCATCCTCTGAATAGCCGAGGGCTTCGAGAATTCTCATCACTGCCGGCAGGACCTGATTGTTAATATAGTAATTTGCATCATAATCCCCCTTCCCTACAAAATCTACAACCCTTGCCCTGTCCGAGATGCTGCTGCCCTTAGTAGTAACAACATAATGCACGATATCCCCCTGTTTGAATTCTCTCCCTTTTTTGATCGCCTTTCTTGCTGCGATTATATGCGGTCCGGCCTGAATGTATTCATTCATACCACGGGTTATCTGTGTGTGGATAACAAGCTCTTTCAGCTCTACGTCGCCGGCCTTTATTCTCTGGATAGTGGCCTTCACTATCTCAGCTGCCTTGTCCGGGTCATTGTCCCTGAGGAGGGCATCAAGAACCCGTGTCTGCGTTTCTTTGGCTATGTTCGACCAGTCCCTCCTCCTGACCTCAAGTCCCCTGACCAGAAGAATACCCTTCTCATCCATCAGTGCGTATCTTTTTTTGGTTATGAAAATTCCACGGGGATAGAATCCCTCAAACTCCAGCTCCATCGCCCCCGGAAGCCCCCTGTTTATCTCACTGGAGAATTTCTTTGATTCTGCTATTATTCTCTTGACGTCTTTCTCACCCGATATGGTTATGTAAACGGAATCTGTATCGCCATAGAGAACATCAAAACCGTGCTTCTCTGCCGCTTCTATGGTGTTGTGTATATACTGTCTCCCTAAAGCAGCGATCGCCTCGGCACAGTCTCTTGAATACCAGATGGCTCTGGGAAATGCAAAGTAGCCATACATGGAATTCGATAGGAGTTTGAGCGCCTGCTGCTCCACATTCAAAAATCTCTTTTTCTCGGGGTCATCTTCCTTTTTCAGCCTCTCCTTAACCTGAATTCTTCTATCTACCAATCCACCCACGGTTTCCGGAATCAAGCCCTTGGTATTCTTACAAAAGTGATGACCCGTTGGGGATTGAAATGCATCATCCTTTTTACAGCAGCTGCAGTCAATTGTAGATGGATCTATATTGTGGCTTATTATAATGGATGGATACAGAGAGCGGAAGTCAAAGAGCACTATGTTGTCGTGAATCCCCTTCTTTGGCTCTACGACGTATGCCCCTATATAGCTGCTCCTCTGTCTCTCCTTCACAATCCTGTCGGATGGTTTATTTGGTATCAGGATGTTCTTCTTGAATGCCCTTCTTATGAGCAAATCCTCTACTCTCTGACTGGAGCTGGACCTTGAGGACTTGTAAATGGGAACTCTCGTTATCCTTGAAATCTCATATTGTAGTGGAAGGATTGCAAGCCCTATCCTTAAAGCGCTTATGGCATCGCTCATTGAGTAAGCAAATACCTCCCTCATCACTTCTGGATCATTTGTATCCCATATACTGAACATCTCGCTTGCATTTATGTCTTTTTTTTCTTCGTTAAACATCTCAAGATAGACATCCTCAAGGGTATAGCGGCTCAGATTGAATATCTGTCGGCATATGGGATAGAGATCTATATGCGGTCTACCCCTCACCTTTGCCCCAAGATTCATACCTCTTCTCCCCAGTCTTACCCTGCTTTCATCTATCCCGAGACGAACATCTATCTTGTATCTCTCAGCTCTTTCGTTGAGATATGGAAAATCAAAATTATCCCCGTTGTAGGTGCATAGAATGTCAATCTCCTGATCCTTCACGGTCTGAATGAATCTCTGGATCATCTCCTGTTCACTCTTTACAATATTCAGAAAATCCAGCTTAATGCCGGGAGTCTCCCGGTATGTCCATACCCTTCTCATCCCGGTGGAATCCGCATAGCTTATCATGAGTATTGGATCCTGCCCAGCCCTTGGTTCTCCTCCTGGATTATACACCTCAAGGTCAAAGGATGCAATTCTCAGCTTCAGATGTTCGGCATTCTCCATCGGAACAATACCGGAATTTATTAGATAACGCTCAGCGAAGGGAATTGCTGCCTCCCTGACCTCCTTCGTATGCTCAAAACCCTTTATCGTTTCCCTCAGTTCCGGGACATTCTGCGGCAGCTTTACAGCAACCTTCAGGACGTCAATCTTCTCTCTAACCTCAACCTTCCTGACAACCTTAACCCCCTTCACATTATCCAGTTTTTCAATCTCCTTCTTTGATTCTTCAAGATTATCTGAGATTACATAAAAATAGGGTTCAAAGTCCTTTACCTCTCTAATCTCCCTCCCCTTCTCGGTTTTGTAGAAGAGTCTTATGACTACCTTCTCATCCCTTATAATGTAATCAATATCAAGCAGGGTTTCCATGGTGAAGTATTGGTGATTTTTTTGTTACCAGTTTAGGTTCATATCTAAATTGATCAAACCCTGTATCCTGACAGCCTTCCTTCCTTACAAGATTATGCTTTATGGTTCTATAAGTTATGATTTTTCTCCGATAAAAACGGCAGACCTGTCAATGAACAGATTAAATCCAGTCTAGTAGGCACAGGATTTGTTCCATGTGTGCGGATGGGTTGGGTGATTCAACCCTTATGCATTTTTATATCAATCAGGCCAAGAGAGTCAATCAGGATTGCATTAAACCTTACAAGGAGGAGGAATGCAGCTCCAGCCGCCGGCTCAAGATTCACGATTCCAAAAAGAAGGGCAGAGCCGCCCTCTGCAAGCCCCAGCCCTGATGGAGAAATAGGCACGAACATAATTGTTGTTAAGAGTGGCTGGAACATCAGAACGGTGAGAAATTCCACCTTTATGCCCAGGGACACTGCGATCAGAAACCACTGCAGGCTCATGATTATCCAGCCAAGGAGCATAAGAAGAAGCATCCTGGCCAGCCTTCCTTTCTTAATTTCCCTGACGGTAGCCTGCATTGATTCAAGATATTCTTCTATTCCCGGAGAAAAACTCTTAATAACCCTGTTCAATCTTTTTGTATAAAGGCCAATGAGAATTACACTCAGGAAGACGATGGGGGCTGTTGATACCAGAAGAAGATATGTATGGCTTCTGAGGTCCGGTATGAAGGATGAGAAGTAAATCACCGCAAGAAGGCAGAGGAGGGTTTTGCTCAGGAAGTTCAGTCCCTGAAAAAGGGATAGTACTCCTATCTTCCCCGATCTCCTGCTTCCGGTTTTTTTAGCCAGAGACAGTGCCGTATAAAAGTAGCCTACTCTGCCGGGAGTTGCATTTGCGTAGAGCATCCCAAGCATGTGCGCCGGTACTATTTTTCTGATTCCGAGACTATTGCCAATCGCCACCTTAAGGACAAAACCGGTGAGGATATCATTAAATAGATAGACAATTCCTGCAAGGATGAAGAATTCTATTTTTATCCCTGATACAAGATGGCTCATTCTTTCGGTCCCCAGGCTGAGGATTATATACACAAGAATTGCTGTGCCAGTGACAAAAGCAAGAACATCCCTGTAATCCATGAGAATTTATAGGTATCAGGAGGTATATACTCCCACCCATGAGCCAACCTCTATATCTTTTTCAAGGGTGAAATTTGCCCTCGTTTCAAGAACATATACTGCCTTTTCTGGCGGGATATAAACAATGCAGGGGTCATTCCTGCATGGTGGCACAGAATGTTCGATATGAACCACCTTCCCCTTTCTGCTAATCCAGAGTATATCTATCGGGAATTCCATATTTTTCATCCAGAAGCCGTGCCTTGTATTGGTATCAAATATAAACAGCATCCCCTCCCCCCTACCCAGTCCCTTCCGGTGCATCAGACCCTTGACCCTGTCCTCTGGAGTGGACGCTATCTCAACCCTGAGACAGGTATCATCTTTGAAGCATACATGACTGAAATTTCTGGCAGAATAGATGAATTCATCGGCAACAAAATTCTCGCCATCCTTGTAGAATGCCAATAATGCCGCCACTGCAATAAAAACTAACAGAGCTGCTATCTTTTTCATCGTAATTCCTTCGCTATAAGCCCTGCTACAGAAACCCTGCTAACATCGCTTTGGATCGTGTCGGTGCTTATAACCCCGTCAGTTGCAGCATTCAGCTTCTTCAATCCCTTTGAGAAAATTCCATGCACACAGCCGGCGGAAACGCTCTTTGCTCCCTGCTTCTTTACAAGCTCTGCCGCATTGATTATTGTATTCCCAGTTGAGATGGTGTCATCAAGGATTATGACATCCTTCCCTTCAACGTTCATCTCCTTAGCCTCGGTCTTTACCTCCTCCCCGGATATTCTTTCCTTCTTCAGAGAGTCGAATTTACAGCCTATTGCCATGGCCAAATTCTTTACTATTTCAAGAGAACCCTTATCAGGAGCAATCAGAAACGGATTATTTGTCCTCTCCCTGAAGTAATTCGCAATCTCCGGAAAGGCATTGATATTCCTTATCCTAATTCCATGGAAATCAAACTCCCCTTCGGCTTTTAGAAAGTGGCAGTTCACAGTCAGGATAGAATCCGAGAGGCTTTTGATAACCCTCAGAATGGTCTTTGCCGATAATGCCTCCCCCTCCCGGAAGCGTTTCTCCTGCCGTGAATAGCCGAGATAGGGAACGACTGCATGAACCCCTGAAGCCCCAAGGTCCCGAAGCAGGTCAAGGGTCAGAATAAGCTCTACAATGGAATCGTTGTCTGGAGTAGATTGAACCACAGCACATTCCCTGCCCCGAACATCGGAAACAATTCTTGTATATATCTCCCCATCCGGGAATTTCTTAGTCTCGACATCTGCAAGTTCAGCCCCGAGTTCCCGGGAAACCCTTTCTGCTAACCGAGGAGAATTCGAGCCGGGGATAATTAACATCATGTTTTATTTATGGAAACAGGAAATTAAAAGAATCAACCAATTTCAGATTTCCTTTATATTGTCGAGATATCAGG
>WALD01000006.1 GCA_015523055.1 Candidatus Altarchaeota archaeon | reverse complement strand
TTTTTAACCAACCATCCCTTATTCTTTTCTTTTTTATTGTAAGGTGGTGAAGTAACTCCCATATCTATTAAATTATCTGGCAGTTGTTTTAATACCTCTAATGCATCCCCCTCTATTAATTTATTGGTATAACTCTCAACCATCTATGAAAAATACCCCGCTTTTTTATTGTTAGTTATCATTATCGTTTTTGTTGATTTAATTCCTCTTTATACGGGTGCGAGCGGTTTCATTATCAATCAGGTCAGGGGAAAGAGGGGGTTTTATCTTCTCTGCTTTCTCTTTTGTGCGGACAGGTCGAAAGAATAGCTTAAATGGATTTAACAGTTATCAAAATGGCTCCTCTCAACAAGAACATAATAGATTCATATCGATTTGAATTCCCTCCCGAGCAACCTTCAACCGATCTACTGCTTCCTCTTGCTCGGGCACTCTGGATTTATGCAGAAACTGAATGGTTTGCCCCTTCTGTATGCCGTCAGTGTCGGATAATGACAGTGTTTGCACTCGCCCGATACCTTTATATTTCCTTTGGGGAGGGAGATAGTGAATCTGCAGTCAGGATAGTTATCACACCCTACAAAGTAGCCAAACCTTGATTTCCTCAGCACAAGATTGCCCTCACACTTTGGACACCTGCCCAGCGACTTCTTTTCTTTCTTCTGCAACGCTCTGGACAGCGAGATTCCAATCTCTCTCTCTTTACTCTTGAATTCTCTGGATATCTTCGTGATGGCAATCCTGCCATCATCAATCACCTTTTCGCTCTTCACTTTCCCTGACTCTATCTGATTCATCTCCTGCTCGAATTTTCTTGTCAGTTTTTCGCTCAGGACCTCCGGGCAGAATTTATCAAGCGTATCTACAACGCCCATTCCCAGAGGAGTAACCTCTATCGATTTTCCCCTGAGATAATTCCTCCTGAACAGGATGTCGAGGACCTGAGACCTTGTAGCTTTCGTACCGATATTGGATTTTTCCATCCTCCTTATTATTGAAGCGGGGGTGTATCGCTTGGGCGGTTTCGTCTCCTTTCCGTCGAGGATTATCTTCTCAACCTGTAGCTTATCTCCCTTGTGCAGCTCCGGCAGCTCTTCCTCCTCAAACTTCACATAGGGTCCATAGAATATATGCCACCCCTTTTTTATGGTTCTCGTTCCTTTGGCAATGAATACCTCAGAATTGTTGTCTAATTCTACTTTAACGGTCTCCCTCTTTGCAGCCTCGCCGAAGGTTGCAAGGAATCTCCTGATAATCAGATCGTAAACCCTCCCCGGATCCCCATGCAATGTCCTCGGAACCTCCCCGGTCGGGTGTATCGCTGGGTGAGCCTGGTCCTTCTTCTTGCCGTTATGGGGCTTTAGCTTCTTCTTTTCCAGCAGCAGCTGAATCAGGTCATTGTAGTCGGGAATTCCGCTCAGCTTCCTCATAATCTCCAGGTAGTTAATCTCCGGCGGAAGAATCTGACTTGATGTCCGGGGGTAGCTTATCAGCGCATTGGTGTATAGCTCCTGAGCAACCTCCAGTGTCCTTTTAGGGCTTATCTTAAGGTGCTTGTAGGATTCTGTCTGTAGTGTCGTCAAATCAAAAGGAACGGGCGAAAGCTGTGTGTAATGGCTCTTCTTTACATCTACAACCTTCGCTGTTTTTCCGCACCTCTTCCTGGTCTCTTCCACCTTTTCCTTATTCCAGAATTTCTCCTCCTTGTGAAGGGCTTTTACCCTGTCCTTTTCCTTCCTTGCAAGCATCCATAGCTCCCAGTAACTCTCCGGATTGAATGCACTAATCTCTTTGTCCCTTTCGGCCAGAATCTTTAAAGTTGGGCCCTGCACCCGCCCTATGCTCAGGGTCACATAGTTCCCCGCACTTTTTATGGCCAGGGTCAGAGCCCTCGAAAGGTTTATTCCCCAGTACCAGTCCAGTATATGTCTTGTAAGGCCAGCATCTGCCATCTCTTTATGGATGGGTTCAAGATGTTTATATGCATTCAGAATGGAATCCCTGGTAAGGGTCGAGAATCTCATCCTCTTTACATTATTGCTGATCGGGTCATGCCCGCAGGCGTGCTTTATCACATTAAACCCGATAGTTTCTCCCTCAATATCGTAGTCGCAGGCATTGATGAATTCATTGCAATCCTTAGCTAAAAATTTTATGTTTTCAAGATAATTCCGGGTGAATTCTGATGCCTTATTTACATTGCAGGACGGAACCCACTCTATCTCAAAAACAGGATATCGCCAGGGACCCTTGTTTTTCTCAGCCAGAGTAAATATATGCCCAACAGCGGGAGCTACAAATGTATCCCCCACCACATAGTAATTGATGCCCTTCCTCCTCTGTTTTTGAGGAGTTCCGATCGCATTCGCTATTCTTTCAGCGACGTTCGGTTTTTCCGTTATAATTAAAGTGCTCACTTTTGACTATTTTTTGATTTGGTCGCATAAATATTAGATATGAAATGGGTCATAGGCCTTGTTGGAGAAATAGGCAGTGGAAAGACAGTCGTCAGTAATCACCTCAGGGACAGATATAATGCCTCGCAGCATCGCTTCTCCCAGATTCTCATGGATATCCTGGACAGGCTTTATCTGCCACATGACAGGGAGCATCTACAAAACCTTGGCCACTCGCTTCGCGAGTCTCTGGATGGTGATGTAATCGTCAGGGCATTTGAACACGATCTCAGGAAAGACAACTCTGAGATTCTGGTAATTGATGGAATTCGTTATTGGAATGAGGTGGAGCTGCTCAGAAAATTCAATCGCAGCGTTCTTATTTACATTACTGCTCCTGCCAAGATCAGATACGAGAGATGCAAATCAAGAGGGGAAAAGGGCGAGTCCTCCATCTCCTTTGAGGAATTCAAGCAGAACGAAAACAGGAAGACTGAGAGATATGTGGCAGAGATTGGAAAAAAGGCAGAATTCAGGATTGAGAATTCCGGCACCCTGAAAGAATTATTGCAGGAGGTTGATTCTGTAATGGGTCAGCAGCTACCCTTGTCATCACAAACCTGACGGTTTCAGCCTGGGTCGGTGTCATCACAGGACTATACCCGATTCCATGTAAATTAATCCCCACCCCCGCCCCTTTTTTATACTCTCCCTCATGAATACATAAATCCGTATCTAGAATGGTCTTTATAAGAGAGAAAAGGATTAAGGGAAAGGCTTACTACTATCTGGTAAAATCTGTTAGAGAACATGCAGGGGTAAGACAAAAGATTATCCAGTACCTGGGCTCCGAAAAACCATCCGAGGATGAGATCAGAAGACTCAAAAGAAGAGATAGCTAATCTCTGGCCTCCAGCACGATTTTCTTATCCTTGAATTCTACAAAGGTCAGATTGCTGCCCTGTTTCAGTTCCGACATCACATCGGGAAGGACATCAGCTTCAAAGACATTGTAGGTATCCATTGCCATAACCTGAATCCTTCCATCGCTTGCGGGGGAGATGTACTGCCCCAGCCGCCTTACAATCTCCACATTCTCAACCCGTTCATGACCGGATTTTGTTATAGTATTCCTGCTTCTGTCCAGAAGGCACTCCAGCTCTATCTTGGTTATGGTGTGGCTATGGTTCCCCATTATCTTGTTACCTATGCCTTCACCCGGTAGGGCTTACCGTTATGCATTATCTGACATACTCCCCAAGCTAAAGCATAGGGGGTTCTAAGGTCTCCATCATTCCTGGAGTTGCCTCTTTAGGCGTATCAGTGCTGCCTTTGAGTATATCTCTGTCTATACCCAATTGACCTATGTTTTGATCGAGTGCTATATTGAATGAAG
>WALD01000005.1 GCA_015523055.1 Candidatus Altarchaeota archaeon | reverse complement strand
CCAGAATACGGGGAAGATGAGTTTAGCTGCCCGGATGACTGCGGAAATGTAACAGGAACCTGCAACTACAACGGAGTCTGCGAACCAGAATACGGGGAAGATGAGTTTAGCTGCCCGGATGACTGCGGTGGCGGAATAGGCTGCTTCACATTCACAGACGAATCCAGCTGCAATTCAGAACCAGACTGCGAATGGGACATCTCAACAAACACCTGCATAGAAAGCATGGTTGACTGCTTCACATTCACAGACGAATCCAGCTGCAATTCAGAACCAGACTGCGAATGGAATTCTGAAATGAATGAATGCGAATATGCTACACAATGTGACTGCAATACCGACACAAGCTGCGATCCAAACTGTCCCTGTGACCCGGACTGTGAGATGCAATACAACCCCTGCGAGGATGTGAATTCATATTATTCCGGAATGTCGTGCAACGCGTCAATATCGGGAACAATAACCTCAGCTGCGGATGGAAGCCCAGTAGCCGATGCACGGGTAGATATATGGGAGAATCAGGGAGGTTATAACGAAGGGACAATAAGCGACAGCAGTGGAAATTATATCCTAAGCGGACTTCCTGACGGATTCTGCTACAATCTGCATGTTTCTGCTCCCGAGAATTCTGGATTGGCAGGCTATCATGAGGATTCGGTATGCATCCCAGGGACATTGACTAAGGATATACAGCTTCCTGCAGGTGGGACTATAACCGGAAGCGTTACCGTTAATGGAGTGCCGGTGGCTAATGCTCAAATGGATGCATGGGGCCCCTCCGGAGAGGGATGGGCTGAAACAGATACTACTGGGGCATATACCATGTCAGGACTTGCTACTGGGACATACACTGTCAGCGTTAGACTGGATAACACTGATTATCCCGATTACACGTCACCTGAGAAAACGGCTTCGGTAACAGCAGGACAGACAACCACTGGCGTGAATTTTGAACTGACTCTCGGCGGTTCAATCTCCGGAAGTGTTACCTATCCGGATGGTTCTCCAGTAGCGGATATAAGGGTTGAGGCATGGCAGGAGATGCAGAACTGGGACACTGGAGGAGGCCATGGGGAGGTGTGGACGACCAGTGACGGGACTTATATAATGAAGGGATTAACCTCCGGGACATACAGGATAGAAGTCAGAATAGATGACCCCTCAATGAATTATGCAGTAGAATTCCAGACAGTCAGTGTAACTGCTGGGCAGGAAACTACCGGTGTGAATTTCGTCCTAACATCAGGAGGCTCAATATCAGGAACCGTTACAGACTCTGATGGAAATCCAGTCGCCAACGCAGAGCTGAATGCATGGAAACCAGAAGGAGAAGGAGGTGGTGGCTGGGCAATGACCGATTCTAATGGAGCCTATACAATGACTGGACTCTCAAGCGGAACCTATAATGTGGAGGTTAGAGCAGGAGATTATTCATCCACTATGAAAACAGTTGCAGTAACTGCAGGTCAGGATACCTCCGGAGTTGATTTTGTTCTAACCGTGGGGGGGTCAATCTCCGGAACGGTAACATATGAAGATACAACCCCGGCTGTTAATGTAAGGGTTGAGTGCTGGAACGAGATTGGCTCCGGCAGGGGTGATGCGCTTACTGACCCTGATGGTGTTTATACTATACGGGGTCTTTCTACCGGAACATATCGCGTGAAGGTCAGAATTGATGATCCAACAGCAAATTATGCCTCAGAATCCAGAAAAATTAGCGTAACTGCAGGTCAAACTACTACCGGTGTGAATTTCGTCCTTTCAGCAGGAGGTTCTATATCCGGAACAGTTACTTTTGAAGGTAGCCCGGTAGCGAATGTGAGGGTTGAGGCATGGAATGATCAGGGATCAGGATGGGGTGATTCCATGACGGCATCGGATGGAACCTATACAATAAATGGGTTGTCAACCGGGACATATCATATAACGGTCAAGGCAGATGAGTCCGGTATGAATTATGCATCAGAAGAGAAGAGTGTTTCGGTAACTGCAGGTCAGCCTACCAATGGAGTGAATTTCGCCCTGACTATCGGGGGGTCAATCTCCGGAACGGTTACTTATGATGGAAGTTCCGTTGCAAATGTGAGAGTTGAGTGCTGGAAACGTGAAGGAATGGGTCGGGGAGATGCCATGACAGCATCTGATGGTACCTACACAATAACTGGATTATCAAGTGGGGTTTATGAGTTGGAGGTCCGCTCTGATGAGGAAAACTATGCATCTGATCATAAGACAGTAACCGTCGTAGCAGGGGAGAATACACCTAATGTGAATTTTGTCCTCAGTACAGGCGCATCTATATCAGGAGCTGTTACCTATGCCGGAAATCCTGTTGCAAACATGAGAGTTGAGGCATGGAATGATCAGGGATCAGGATGGGGTGATTCCATGACGGCATCGGATGGAACCTATACAATAAATGGGTTGTCAGCAGGAACATATCATGTAAAGGTGAGAAACGACTGGGATCCGACAGGTATGGGAGAGACAGGTAATTATGCATCTGAGGAGAAAATTGTAACTCTGGTGGCAGGAGAGCAAACAACCGGAGTGGACTTTGCTCTAACAACAGGAGGCTCTATCTCCGGAACAGTGGTCTACAATGAAGAACCCGTATCACATCTTAGGCTTGAGGCATCTTGCGAGAATTGCGATGGAGGGGGCGAGGCAATGACATCAGAAACTGGTGCATATACAATAGGGGGTTTATCCACTGGTACTTATACTGTAAGAATTCAGACTGAGTGGGGTTCAACAACGAATTATGCTGCAGAAGAGAAGACTGTATCAGTTACTGCAGGAGAAGAAACCTCCGGCGTGGACTTTGTATTGACTATCGGGGGTTCAATCTCCGGAACGGTCACCTATAATGGGGCACCAGTAGCTTATACTAATGTAGGGGCATGGTGCGAATCAGGTGGTGGAGGTAGTTGTGGCGGTGGCGGAACCATGACTGAGTCCGATGGAACCTACACAATAAATGGTCTGATGAGCGGAACCTATCATGTAGGGGTTCATTCTGATGAAGGAACATCAACTAACTATGCCTCAGAGGAGCAGATCGTGTCGGTAACGGCAGGAGAGGTGGTTACTGGGGTTGATTTTGCTCTAAGTGTGGGCGGTTCAATATCAGGAACTCTTACTGCTGAAGGTAGCCCGGTAGCCAATATTGGGGTTGAATGCTGGAAAGAAAACGGTGAAGGGTGGGGCAATGCATGGAGTTCTACTGATGGAGGTTACACAATAACCGGTCTTTCAACAGGAACCTATCATGTAGTGGTTCGTGCCAGTGACTCCGGTTTGAATTACGCATCTGAGGAACAGATTGTATCGCTAAGGGCAGGAGAGGAAAAATCTGATGTGAATTTTGTCCTCAGCACAGGAGGTTCTATATCCGGAATAGTTACCTATCCAGATGGTAGTCCCGCATCGGATATTCAGATAGATGCCCATAGGGAGATGGCAGCTGGTGGGGGCAACGCTTGGACGGCCTCTGATGGAAGCTATACAATAACCTCTCTGACCAGTGGAACATACTCCGTGGAGGTCCAGTCTGATTATGCAGCTCAGCCACAGACGGTGACTGTAACTGCCGGAGTGGACACCCCCGGTGTGAATTTCATCCTAACAACAGGAGGTTCAATCTCTGGAATGGTTACCGATGCAGACGGCCCGGTTGCTTATATTGAGGTCAATGCATGGAGCGAAACAGGGGGCTGGGGTGGAACGATGACAGATACTAACGGAATCTACAGCATAACGGGCCTATACCCCGGAATCTATCATGTAAACATCTGGAGTAAGGGAACTGGTATGAACTATGCATCGGAGGAGAAGATCGTTACTGTGGTGGAAGGTCAGCCCACTACCGGGATCAATTTTAACCTGACTACCGGGGGTTCAATCTCCGGGAATGTTGTTGATGAGGCTGGAGATCCGGTGCCGAACATGAGGGTTGAGTGCTGGCAGGATACGAAAGGAGGTCATGGCGAAGCCATGGTTGGGTCCAATGGAACCTATATAATGAAAGGTATGACAGAGGGAATATATCATTGTACAGTCAGGGCTCAGTGGGGTTCAACTACGAGTTATTCAGCAACAGAGCAGATTGTAACTGTCACTACGGGGCAGAATACCCCAGATATAAATTTTAACCTAACTACCGGGGGTTCAATCTCCGGAACAGTAACCTATAACGGAGCTTCAATGGGCGGAGTAATAGTTGACGCGTGGAGTGAGGTTGGATGGAACAATGCAATGACAGATATGGATGGTAATTACACAATAACCGGGCTGACCTCCGGAACCTACCATGTCATTGCGCATCCGTTCTGGAGTTCAACTGGAACCACAATGAATGTAGCATGTGAGGAACAGAAGGTTACTGTAACAGCAGGGCAGAGCGTAGAAGGGATTAATTTCGTCTTGGCAGACGGGGCTTCGATATCGGGCAATGTTACCCTGAATGGTAAGGGGGTACCTTATGTAAAGATAGAGGCATTCACAGAAGAAGGTGGTGGCTGGGGTGGAACGATGACCGACCAGTCTGGTGATTATACGATAAATGGCCTGACTGGGGGAAACTACTTTGTGGAGGTCAGACTTGATGGAACATCGTATGAGAATTACGCTACGAACAACCAGAGGATAACCATAACCAACGGCGAGGCAGTTACTGGTATCAACTTCGCATTGGAGAGCGGAGGTTCAATCTCCGGGACCGTAACAGATGCAGACGGCCCGGTTTCCTACATTAACGTTGAGGCATGGAAAGAAGGGGCTCCAGGATGGGGTGGGTCTATGACTGCCTCAGATGGAACCTACACAATTTCTGGTCTGTCAGCCGGAACCTATCATGTTGATGTGCACTTCGGTTGGAGTCATGAGAAGACATATACCGACTATGCATGTGAAGAGCAGCTTGTTACCGTAGCAGCGGGACAGGATACTCCTGGAGTTGACTTCTTAGTAACCACAGGAGGTTCAATCTCCGGAACGGTAACTGTTGCGGGCAGTCCGGTCCAGTATGCGATGGTAGAGGCGTGGAAGGAAGGGTCATCGGACCGGAGCGAGGCATGGACAGATTCAGGTGGTGTTTATACGCTGAGTGGTCTGACAACGGGTGTCTATCATATAAGAGTCCGGATGGCAGGCACATCCTATCCAGAATATACTGCAGGGGAGAAGAGAATTAGTGTAACAGCTGGGGAAGAGAGATCTGGGATAGACTTTTCATTGGTGAGAGGAGCATCAATATCTGGAAAGGTAACTGCTTATGACGCGGCAGCACAGTATGTAACGGTAGATGCCTGGAGAGAGCAGGAACCGGGAGAGGCCCAGGATTCGGGTGATACAATTACTGCATCTGATGGGACATATACAATAAGTGGGTTGGTAGGGGGCAAATATCATGTCAATGTAAGGACCGAGGGAACATCTTACGCAACATATGCATCACTGGAGCGTACAGTAACAATTAACGCCGGAACCGATACATCTGGGGTCAATTTTACTCTGACTACCGGAGGTTCAATCTCAGGAAAAGTTACCCTAGAGGGTAATGGGGTTCCATATGTCCGGGTCCAGGCGTGGAAGGAAGGGGCTCCCGACTGGGGTGATGCAGTAACAGATAACTCTGGGACATATACTATAAGTGGTTTATCCTCAGGAAGCTACCATCTTGGCCTTGAGTTGCAGGGGACTGCTTATGAAAGTTATGCTACAGATGAGCAACTGGTCCCGGTTACTGTTGGTAATGATACATCAGATATAAACTTTGCCATTACCCCTGGGGGCTCTATATCCGGAATGGTGACAGATTCCAACGGAGCAATAGCCGGGGTCCACATTGAGGCATGGAACGATGAAGACACAGGTCATGGATGGGGAGTAACTGATTCCAGTGGAGTATATACAATAACCGGGCTTTCTGCCGGAACCTATAATATTGAGGCACAACACTCCGATTACGCACCGCAGGTACAGTCAGGAATTTCTGTAGCATCTGGAGAATCTAGAACAGGAATTAACTTTACTCTGGCAGAGGCCGGGACAATATCGGGAACAGTAACCCTTGATGGAGCGGGAGTTGCTGATGTAGAGGTATTTGCATGGAGCCCCACGGTGAATGCAGGTGATGAGGCACATACAGATGCGAATGGTAATTATGTAATAGATGGCCTATCCTCCGGGGACTATATGGTAATGCCTAAGGTAGATGGTTATGCAGCAGCAATGGAGACAGGTGTGTCTGTAATTACCGGGCAGGAAACTACCGGTGTGAATTTTGTCCTCACATCGGGAGGCAATCTCTCAGGAACAGTAACGGACTCTGGTGGAAATCCAATAGAAGACGTCAATATAAATATCTGGGTCCCTGGAGAAGGATTTGAGGAAGCATGGGAGAAGACGGGAGCGAACGGAACATACCTGATAGACGGAATTCTTCCAGGTAACTACACTATTGAGGCATATCTGGAGGGCTACGACCCGGTGAAGGTGAATGTTACGATTACGAATGAGGCAACTACATTCCAGGATTTTACCCTGCAGAATTCAAGCATAAATTCCTCGGCAATAAAGAAGGTATATACTGCTGCCGGGGCAGGAACAGCCCCGACCGCAATGGCGGGGCCAGATCAGACAATAAGTTTAGGAACCACACTTTATGTAACTGCCCATGATTCAGTAGATGACGGCACAATTCAATCATACGCATGGGACTTTGGCGATGGAGACGTTGTCTATGGCGTTACCCAGTCCCACATATATTCAACACCAGGGACATACACAGTTACATTGACGGTAACGGATGATGAGGCACTTACAGACACTGACACCCTGACCGTTACAGTCACAGCAGCATCCTCAGAGCCGACAGCAAATGCAGGAAACGACCAGACAGTTGACCTGGGCAACAGTATATCCTTTGACGCTTCAGCATCCAGCGACTCAGACGGTGAAATAATCTCTTACCACTGGGACTTTAATGATGGCTCTGAATCTACAGAGATAAAGCCATCGCATAAGTATTCCACTGCCGGGACATACACGGTAACGCTTGAGGTTACCGATAATGATGGGTTGAAGGGCACTGATACAGCCACAATAAGTGTAAGTGGTTTGCAGGCTCCGGTTGCGGATGCAGGACCAGACCAGACGATAAATGAGGGTGAGTCAGTAAGCTTTGATGGATCCGGGTCATATGACACAGATGGCACCATAACGGCTTATGAGTGGAAAGAGGGAACCAGTGTTCTAAGTACGCAGGGTTCCTTCACAAAGAGCGACTTTACCGTTGGGACGCATACAATAACGTTGACAGTTACGGATAATGATGATCAAACCGATACGGATGAGATCATAATTACCGTGCTGGTTGGTGGAACAACAGTCAGGGTAACACCTGCCTCAGTGAGCGTGAACGTGAGTCAGAGCTTTAGTATAAATGTTACATCCACCGAAACAGAGAATGTACTTGGGATGGAATTTGTTCTGTTGTTCAATAAGAGCATAATTCAGGTAACAAGTGTTACAGAGGGCGACTTCCTGAAGTCAGATGGAAAAAATACGACAGGGGACCCCATATCCTACAGTAATACGGCCGGGACAGTAACATTCAGCAGAAGCCGCCAGACAGAGGATGGTGGAATTACAGCATCCGGAGTGATAGCGACAATAAGGTTCAATCCTGTTGCCAGTGGCAGTGCGACTCTGAGCATGGAAAACGTAACGATGAGGGATACTAATGGACTTTCGATATCCCTTACTACCTCAAGCGGAGTGGTGACGGTAATAACTGCAGTGCTGGGAGATGTTGATGGAGATGGTGTGGTTTCCGACTTTGAGCTTCTGGACTATATAGACCAGTGGTCACAGGGACTGGTTGGAGATTTTGACCTTCTTACGGTTATAGCCAACTGGGCGACAGCCGGTTGATGGAGCTATCAGGGGAAGGTAATGCATCAGAGGGTTCAGGTCTGATGAGGTTGGAGGGTAGAGGAGAGAGGGAATTCTGGATGTTGTAAAAGAGAATTCCTCCGGAACCAGAGATGTGATTATAATTCTCGTCGGTTATCCTGCTGATGAGTCATCTACCCTCTACCTCTATCCGGATGGTTTATATCCTCCCAAATCTAATTCTATTCCATGGTGGAGATGGATGTAGATTCTCTTGTTGAGAAGATAGGTAGCGACAGTGGAAACACTATAGAGAGTATCCGGGAGATGATGGAGCAAAGGAAGAAGGCCACCCATGGACTTCTATCCGATTATGGTGCTCTATATGCTGTGGCTAAAGAGTTCGGAATCAGTCTCGGCAATGCCGAAACAATAACCCTATCCACAATATCTGACATAGTCCCTGGAAGGCCGTTCAGTATTGCAGGAAGAGTTAGGATAGCCTACCCGGTTAAGAAATTCCGGAGGAAGGACAACTCAACAGGAAGGATGGCATCCCTGATTCTGATTGACGACTCCGGGGAAACAAGGTTGGTTCTCTGGGACCAGAAATCTGAGATCGTTAACAAGGTCAGGAGGGGAGACATTCTACTGGTTAGAAATGGCTACGGTAGAGAAGGCCTGCAGGGAGGGTCCGAGTTGCATGCTACCTCTCTAACCAGCATTAGCATAAATCCGGAACTCAGTGTGAATCTCCCGGAGATTAAAGAGGATACCATCAAGATTGATGAACTGGGCCTTGGCATGAATTCTATCAATATGGTGTGTAGAGTGTCCTCTCATTATCCCCCGGTAGAATTCACCAGAGCCGATGGAACTACCGGGGTGAGAGCATCCTTCATTGGAGAAGACGAGACCGGGGTGGTAAGGGTTGTTCTCTGGGATTCGGTGGCAAGGTTTAAGCTTGGAAGGGGTGATTTTGTGAAGCTTGAGAATGCCTACACAAGACAGGGGCTAAACGGGGAGATTGAGATCCATGCAGGAAGCAGAAGCAGGATCATCAAGACCGATGCAAATATTGATCTGCCCCCTCTGGAGGAGCAGGCGAGGATGAAAATCTCTGATATAAGGGAGAAGATGCAGAATATTAGCATTTCTGGCAGGGTAATACAGGTGTTTCCACAGAGGGCATATTCCAATGGAATGATGGCCTCTATAACTATCGGGGATGAAACAGGAACTGTGAGGGTAGTCCTCTGGAACGAAGGCTCGGAGGTAGTGAAGGAGCTGAAAAAAGGAGATACCATTCTGATAAGGAACGCCTACTCAAAAGCAGGCCTCAATAGCGGGGTGGAGATACATGTTGGGAAATATTCCGAGATAGTGGTAAACCATGATCCTGACATCCCTTCTATAGAAGACATAAAGAAGTCGCTAATAAAGGAAAAAAGCATTGCAGAGCTCGAAAATCTGGATTCCAACATCCAGATAAAAGGAAAAATCGTTGAGATAGATGAGAAAAAGAGGCCGATATACATGACGTGTCCAGAGTGTGGCAGCACTGTACAGAATTCCGGTTTCGGCTGGTTCTGTGAGCAATGTAATGAGGATATAGAACCAAAACCCAATCTGATCGCATCCTTCACCCTTGAGGATGAGACAGGTAGCATAAGAACCATATGTTTCAGGGAGAATGCAGAGAGAATTCTCGGGATGAATATGGAGGAGGTTATGAATATTATAGGAGAGACGCAGGACGAGCAGGAGCCGCTGAGAAAGGCAAAGGAGTCCCTTGGCGGTAAGGAGGTGATTGTTGTCGGTAGAGTAAAATACAGCGAGTTTTCTGACCAGCTGGAATTTATCGTTGACGAAGTTTATCAGACAGGATTGGAACTATCTTAATAAGCTGACTCCTGTGGGAAAGCTAAAGCAAGCCATCTATCAGTTGAGAATCTGCCAGAGGATTTCCAGAGGAAGTCGTGGACAGGTCTATAGATATATCTTTAAAAAGCAGATAAAATGGGCTACTATTCCATACAGGATTATGCTGTGTATATACTGCTAATGTTTGCGGTTCTATGGTTTCTTTACCGATATGTCCTCTCCAGAATCAGGCTGGACAGGGATTTCCTGCTCGCTTCAATGCCCTATGTTCTGGTGGGAATTCTTGTGAGAATTCTTGCCGATGTCGGCTTCTTCCCAAGGAGCCAGTGGTGGAGCATCACTCCCGGCGTCTATATGGTCGCCCTTGGGGTGGGTCTTCTGGCACTAACCACCGGAATCCTTCTGACTAAGGGGTTTGGGGTTGACTACTGGATCTTTCCGCTGATAACCGGCATAGTCCTTAACGCAGTCCTCATCTATTACCTTAATCCTTACATAAAGAATCCGGTTGTAATCCTCTATCCATTAGCGATTGCTGCATTTCTTACGGGAATTATCTATCTCATATCATCAATCTCACGGTCATGGCAGGGAATATTCCGGAAGCAGGAGAATATTGCAATAATCTTTGCTCACATTCTTGACGGCTCCGCATCCTTTTATGGTATAGAGTTTTATGGCTTCCTTGAGGAGCATCTCCTGCCGAGATTTCTCATAGGTCTTGCAGGAAATGCCATAATCATGATTCCCCTCAAGCTCTCGGTAATCCTGATAGTCCTGTACCTCCTTGAGAGGTGGCATATGGGGGAGGAAGAAAAGGATGAAACCCTCTACAAAATGCTGAAATTCGTGATATTCATTCTTGGGATTGGTCCGGGTCTGAGGAATTCAATTCTGCCATCATTCCAGTAGCAGCGGCCTATTTTTATATCTCAGTTCTTATGTTCTATACCTATTATACAAAATCATCAGATATACACTGATACCTACTGTATAAAATGGCAGGCATCCATAAACCAAGAAGAGGCTCACTGGCATATAAACCAAGAAAAAGGGCGAAGAAGGAGACGCCAAGACAGCGATCCTGGCCCGATTCAGATGAGGCCAAGCCGCTTGGTTTTGTTGGCTATAAGGCAGGGATGACCCATGTAATCGCAAAAGACAACCGGAAGAACAGCCCCACATCCGGTCTTGAAATCTTCGTTCCGGTAACGGTAATAGACGCCCCCCCCATGGTGATTGCCGGTTTTCGTGCCTATACAAATGGCTACGGTGGAAAGAGGACATCTATTGAGGGGTGGGCAAAGGAACTGAGTAAGGACCTAAAGAGGAGGACGAAACCACCCAAGGAGAGGGATCAGGACAGGGATATAAAAAATCTGGAGGAGAATCTTGACAATATCTCGGATATAAGGCTTCTGGTTCATACGCAGCCGAGACTGACATCATTATCAAAGAAGGTGCCCGATATAGTGGAGGTTGCCATGGGCGGGGAAATTCGTGAAAGGTTTGAATTCGTGAAGGAGCATCTTGGCAGGGGGATAAAAGCAGATGAAATTCTGCAGGAGAATTCCCTGGCTGATGTAACCTCAGTAACAAAGGGGAAGGGATTTCAGGGCATCATAAAGAGATACGGGGTCAGGAAACAGCAAAGGAAGGCAAGCAAGGGAAGGAGGCACATGGGGAGTGGGGGGGCATGGAAGCCCTCCTATAAGCTATGGTCAGAGCCACTTCCCGGACAGCTTGGCTATCACACGAGAACAGAATTCAATAAAGGCATCATAAAACTGGGGGATGATGGAAGGGAAGTAACTCCCAGGGGAGGATTTCTCCGGTACGGAAATGTCAGAGGCAGTTACATCCTTGTGAAGGGATCCATTCCCGGACCTGTTAAAAGGGTAATACGGATTAACAATCCCCGGCGCCCCGCCGGGGAGATAAACCTTGAGATAAAGAGTATTAACACTGGATCAAAACAGGGGGTGTAAGATGTCAAAGATTTATTCCCTTGATGGTAAGAAAGCGGAAGATATTAAGCTACCTGATGTATTTAAGGCAGAATTCAGGCCCGATCTGATTCAAAGGGCGGTAGTTTCAGCCGAGGCTAACAAGAGGCAGTCCTACTCAGCAAAAAAGAGAGCGGGGATGGGAACCACTGCAGATTACTTTGGGAGAAGGAGGGACACATACCGGCAGACAATAAACCGGGGGCAGTCCAGACTTCCCAGAGAGAAGACAGGAGGAGGTGGCCTTGGCAAGGTGAGAAGAATTCCTCAGTCGATGGGGGGCAGGAGGTCCCACCCACCTCTGGGAAAGGATTTCACAAAGAAGCTCAACAAAAAGGAGTATCAGCTCGCGATTAAATCCGCGATCGCGGCAACTGCAAACTCTGATTTGATAAAGGAGAGAGGTCATAGGATAGAAAAAATTAAGGAATTCCCCCTCATTATTGAGGATTCATTTGAGAAATTGAACAAAACCAGAGAGGTTAAAAAGACACTCAACATT
This sequence comes from Candidatus Altarchaeota archaeon, assembly GCA_015523055.1. Lineage (GTDB taxonomy): Archaea > Altiarchaeota > Altiarchaeia > IMC4 > QMZM01 > WALD01. The sequence continues at coordinate 1,595 of WALD01000005.1, read as the reverse complement.
CTTGGTATTGGCGACGACCTCATAAGAGCAAGGGAGAAGAAGATAAGGGCAGGCAGGGGGAAGATGAGGGGAAGGAGATACAAGAGAAAAAAGAGTATTCTTATAGTCGTCAACGAGGATTCAGGAATAAAATCCGGGGCAAGGAACATCCCGGGTGTTGATATATCTCTGATCAATGAACTAAATATTGAGCTACTTGCTCCCGGAACCCATGCCGGAAGATTAACTCTCTGGACAAAGGGTGCGATTAACAACATAGAGAAGGCGATAATGAAAAATGGATCCAGATAAGGTTCTTTTATATCCCCTGATGGGTGAGAAGGCCACCATGTTAAGGGAAACGGAAAACAAACTCACCTTCATAGTATCAAAAGAATCGACAAAGAAGGACATCAGGGATGCAATTGAATCCCTGTATGCCGTTAAAACCCTTGATGTGAACACGATGAACACAATAAACGGTAAGAAGAAGGCACATATAAAACTCTCTGAGAAATTCTCGGCAGATGAGGTTGCTTCACAATTTGGGGTGCTTTGATTATCAGTGAGAAGATCTGGTGATATAACAACCCAAAACAGGTTCTATCAGCTGGAATAATAATTCAATACAAAAGTGCAGATGAATTTTGGAGGATGTCAAAAAACCCAGGAGAAAGAATAGACTCCTTCTGAGAAGACTAAATAAGAAATTGACGAAATACTGAACGTTTTTGACATTAATTTTACCATCGGTCTTGGTATCTGTCATGGGCGGAATAGTGTGATGAATTTATAACATTTGAATTCATATATTGAATTCTATATAGGAAAGCTTAGTGTGGGATAAAAAATGGAAACAATACAAAAAATTGGGGATGATCTAATACTGCCGAAAACCATTTTGAAAAGGGCGGGAATTTCAAGAGATGTAGTGATTGTGATAAATGGAAATGAAATCAGGATCAGATCTTCTCAGAGAAGGGTAACTAAAAAAATGATCGGTCTGGGAAAGGACATAAAACCAGATATACCCTCTATTGAGCTAGTAAAAGAGTTGAGGAGAGAATGGAAAATAGATTAGTTGGTTTGGATACAAATATCTTTATGGCAATATTCAGGAAAGAAGATGGTTATGAAGCGATGTCTGGGATCCTTGAGAAGATAGAAAGAGGAGAGTTATTTGGGATAATCAGCAGTATTGTTTTAGTTGAGAATCTGATTTTATTTTACAGAGAAAATAGGTTTAAAGAAGGTATGAGAGCCTTAAATCTGATCCAAAACATATCCAATTTGATCATTGTAGATTTTAGTTCTGACTTGGTAGAGTTGTCTGCTGAATTGAAGGTAAAATATAAACTCGGTCTTGGAGATGCAATCGTTCTATCGGCCCCAGTTAATTTTAATGCCGATGTCTTCCTGACACTCGATCCAGATTTTAATGAAGTTAAGGAGATTAATGTCCTAACCCCCAAAGAGTTCTTGGAAGAATTTAAAGGTGGTGGAAGATGAACATGACCAGAAAATTTACCATCGGTCTTGGTATCTGTCATGGGCGGAATAGTGTGATGAATTTATAACATTTGAATTCATATATTGAATTCTATATAGGAAAGCTT
>WALD01000004.1 GCA_015523055.1 Candidatus Altarchaeota archaeon | reverse complement strand
TATTTATACTCTGAATATTAAACTATAATCAGCACATTATAACCAAACTCTGGCTATAACTAAAACAAAATGGAGCTTTACAAGACAAGCATACCTAAACTGGATGAATTTCTGGATGGGGGTATGCGACCGAAAACGATAACCATCTTCTGGGCCACCCCTGGAATTGAGAATACACCGTTTGCCTATCAACTTATGATGGAGAGACTTGATAATGGGGATTCCTGCATATATGTTACCCAGTCAAAAAAGAGCACCAGCGTTGAGAAGGAAATAGAGCACTATGGTTGGAACGCCATACAGTACAGAAAGATGGGAACATTGAAATTTATAGATGCATACTCCGGTCTGATAAACGCCGATTCTACGGATGAATATTATGTCTCGGATGCAAGGAATCCGGCTGCTATCACCGAGGTGCTTGAAAGAGCACTTGGGGACATTAAAGACAAAAACAGGATAGTTATATTTGATTCTATCTCAACCCTGATAGACCATTGTGGTGAAGAATCCATAAAAGAACTATTAAAATGGAAGGAAATCTTTGAGGAGTATGATGCCACGGGGATTTTTCTCTTTATTGAGTGGCCCTATGATAAAAGGATCCTAGACCAGATTAAACTAATGGCAGATGCCATTATCCATCTGAAGGCCATAGAGGAGAAGGTAATCCTGCGGGAGTACTTCACCATATCCAAGGTGGCATGGAACGGCAAGAAGGCAGGGCTTGGAATTCCGTTCAAGATATCGGTTCCCGGAGGAGTCAAAGTATATATACCCAAACTGCTTGTTACCGGACCGTATAATGCCGGAAAAAGCTCCTTTGTTCATTCAGCCTCTACCGGGGCGGTTTCTGTGGACAGGTTGGGCACTACGATAGCTCTTGATCATGGTCATGTGGACTATGCAGGCTTCTCCGTTGACCTCTTTGGAACGCCCGGTCAGGAACGATTTGACCCAATACTTGGTTTACTCGGAGGGGAAGCTCTGGGGGTTATAGTTGTCATCGATTCCACAGACCCGGACAGCTTTGCCAGAGCCAAGGATATGATGGAGAGGTCAAAGAGTGTTGGACTACCCTGCGTTGTTGCAGCAAATAAGGCAAATCTTGAGGGGTCACTGAGCCCTGATGACATAAGGAAGAGGATGAGATTACCAGGGGACATACCCATAATTCCACTAAGCGCTGATTCAGTCCCTCCAAAGGAGAAGGGTAAGGAACCAGCCATTTTGAATGAAGACGATATACATAATGTTTTTGATGTTTTGTTCAGGACATTGATATGAGGTGAATAATGCCAGAATCAAAGAAGGAGTCCCTTTTGAGGGTACTCAAGGAACTGACAGGTATAGGGGACATAGAAGGTTCAGCAGTGGTTACCAGAGACGGCCTTCTGATAGCATCTGATCTGTCCACAGATATAGATGCAGAAACCCTTGCAGCGATGTCGGCAACAATGGTCGGAGCAGCAGAGACAGCAGTCTCTGAGCTGAAAAGAGGGACGGTAGAACGGGTTATAGCAGAGGGAGAGCAGACAAAGCTAATAACCACCGGGGCTGGTCCGAATGCAGTCCTTGTTTCCATGGTCAATAAGGACGCAAATCTTGGATTAATTCTCGTTGAGATGAAACGGACAGCCCATATGATAGAAAAAGAGATGGAGTAGGCTATCTAACTTTTTCTTCGTTGATAATTGTGTATATTAATCTGGGAGACCTAATAGGTTATGATGGCTAAGAAAACTATTGTAACGCCCGGAGAAGTTGTAGAAAGAATCCAGAAACCCGTGGCATCAGAGGTAATGGAAAGATCTGCAGGGGCGTCACAATCAGGTCCGGATACAACAGAGGTAATCCCAGGGGTGCAAGGAGAGACAAAGGTCATACCCTTAGATATTGAAGGTATTGAAAATATCATTGGTGAGGGTTTTCCTGTGGGATCATGCGTTCTCCTGATAACGCCTCCAATGATAGAGTCAAACCTCTTCTGTATGGAATTCATCTACCGGGGTATTCTAAACAAGGATCCAGGCATGATTATTACAATGGATCACTCCCCCGAGGATATGAAGATGAAGGCACTCAGGTATGGGTGGAATATGACCCGTGGTGAGAGGGATAAGATTCTCAAGTGGGTTGATGGTTATTCAATAAACGCAAACAAGGACGTAAAAAGCAATGACATAATAAAGAGAATCAGCGGCTCCATAGCCCTCTCAGACCTGACAATCGGGATGTCGCAGATTCAGCGTGAATTCCACCAGATTAGCGACCATTACCGCTTTATTTTTGATTCTCTTTCCACCCTATTCATCTACAATGACGCCACGACGATATATCGCTTCCTTAGAGTCATAGTCTCAAAGCTTAGAGCATCTGGTGGTCTTGGATTCTTCACACTTGGAGAGAAGATGCACGACCAGCAGGTTGAGATGACACTCAAGCATATGATGGATGGCACCATAGAGCTAACCGATGATTTAACGCTGAAGGTCCAGAGTCTGCCTTTCCCTTTCCCTCGCAAGGAGGGCAAACTTGAGCTGACAAACAAAGGCTTCAGAGTTGTTGCATAGCAACCTCCTCCCTTTGAATTCCTCAGCTAAAATTCTCAGTAAATTCATCCAGTTTAGAATTCTACCCTACCTTTATCAACCCCCCAGAATTTTTACGCCTCCCACAACTCTTCAAAATAACCCTCAAAGTATTCTGCCACCTGTTCGGCATCAATAAGAATATCGGTCTCATGGTTCTTCTCAAGGCCATAATAACTGAAATTCGTTGAGCCGAGAATCACAGTCTTTCCATCAATTATAATCAGTTTTGCATGGGTTGTGATATCTTCTGAATCGTATCTGATCCCAATTCCCTTCTCTTTTAAAAATTTATATGCATTATCCTTTTTGGAGTATTCATCCATTATAATCCTTACGTCCACTCCTCTGTTGTGGGCGTCCACAAGGGCGTTTACGATTTTGTTCTGATTGCTATTCTGATGACCCGGGTAGTATTTTAGCTCAAATGCTACAATGTGGATGGATTTTTGCGCCACCTGAATTTCTCTGATGACTGCAGGGAAATAACCCCTGTCCGATATCGGAACGAGAGATGCTTTATCAATACATATAATTGAAGGGCCGAGCTGCTCCTGAAACAGGCTCATAGCAAGGACTCCAAGAATCGCCCCAAGAAGAATTCCCCCTGCAAACCCTAACAAAAACCTCTTACCTACCTTCATCCTTACACATTTAATTTATTATGTCGCTTATATTATAATTCTAAAATGGCAAAAAACACCGATATTGAATTGCTGAAGATTCTGGAAGAAGATGCAAGAATTCCGACTGATGAGATTGCTACGATGCTCGGCATTAGCGGCCCCGATGTTGAAAAGAGGATAAATGACATGAAGAGCGACAAGGTCATTCGGAGATTCAAGACCTCCATAGACTGGAAGGTTGCAGGGGTTCAACGGGCATTGGCTATAATTCAGGTTAAGGTCGTTCCGCAGGAAAGAGACGGTTTTTCGAAGACCTGTAAGGCAATAGCAAAGGACTCCAGGGTTAAGGACATATTCGTGGCTACCGGGGAGTATGACCTGATTATTCTGGTCGAGGCGAAGGACATTGATGAAATCAGCGAATTTATAACCGACAAACTCGCACCGAAAAAGGAGGTTACAGGAACCAATACACACATAGTCCTGAGGGAATTCAAACGCGACGGTGTAATCTCTTCAACGGAGCAGGGAAGAAGACTGAAGGTCAGCTTCTAGGTGAGAATGATAGCCAAAAGGGTCAGGGAGATTCCATTCTCAGGAATCAGAAGATTTTTTGAGCTGGTTCAGAGAACTAAGGGCATTGTTAGCCTTGGTGTTGGGGAACCCGACTTTCCAACTCCGGAGCCAATGAAGAACGCGGGTATTCGGGCGATAGAGAACGATTATACAGCCTATACATCGAATTATGGCATCCCGGAGTTGAGAGAGGAGATAGCCAGAAAACTGAGGGAAAAGAACGGTATTGACAGAGATCCAGAGAGGGAGATTCTGGTCACAGTGGGCGTGAGCGAGGCACTGGACCTGGCAATAAGGGCAATCACGGACCCGGGGGATGAGATAATAGTTCCTGACCCGAGTTATGTTTCCTATAAACCAAATATATGGTTCGCTTATGGAAATCCCATCGCTGTGCCAACAACTGAGGAGAACGAATTCAGGATTCAATCTGAAGATATAGAGAAGAGCATAACCAAGAAGACCAAGGCGATTCTCATCCCCACACCAAACAATCCAACAGGTAGCGTCATGAGGAAGAAGGACCTGGAGGGTGTTGCAGACATCGCCATAGAGAAAGACCTTCTCGTAATCTCTGATGAGCTGTATGAGAAGCTGATATATGATAACGAGAAGCACTACAGCATAGGGTCATTCAATGGAATGGAGGACAGAACAATAACGCTCAACGGGTTCTCGAAGGCATATGCCTTTACCGGCTGGAGACTGGGCTACGCTGCAGGCAACCCGGAGATAATAGAGGCCATGATGAAGATTCATCAGTACACCATAATGTGCACCCCTTCGATGTCCCAATATGCAGCATTACATGCATTCGAGCAGGTGGACGCCGTGAGGGAGATGGTGAAGGAATACGACAGGAGGAGAAAGCTTCTCATTAAAGGACTCAGGGAACTCCCTGGAATATCCTGCATAACCCCGAAGGGGGCGTTCTACGCCTTCCCCAATATAAAGGAAACCGGAATGAGCTCAGAGAGGTTCGCTGAGCGGCTCCTCGAGAACGGCAAGGTTGCAGTGGTTCCGGGAAATACCTTTGGTGATTCTGGAGAAGGGTATGTTCGGTGTTCCTACTCTGTTTCGAGAAAGAGCATCTCTGAAGCACTCGATAGGATGGAGAAATTCATGAAGGGGTTGAAATGAATTCGTCCAGATTCAATCTGGGGGAGATTGAGGACAGGTGGCTCCAGAGACAACCCCTTTTTCTTTTTCTAAAAGAAAAAGTGTTTGTATTCCCAAAAAGAAAATTACCTTTATAAAATCAAATTCTACGGAAGATGACCCCAGAATTCAACCCAAAGACTATTGAGAAGAAATGGCTCCAGAGATGGAAGAATTCAAAAATCTTTGAAGCAAAACCCGATAATAGGAAGAAATTCTACCTTACCGTCGCATACCCCTATCCCTCGGGGGCTATGCATGTGGGCCATGCCAGAACCTATACGGTCCCGGATGTTATTGCCCGCTACAAAAGGATGCAGGGATTCAATGTCCTCTTTCCGATGGCGTGGCATGTAACCGGAAGCCCGGTTATTGGAATTGCAGAGAGGATAAAGCGAAAGGACGAGAAGACTATGAAGATATACAGCGATCTCTACCGGGTCCCGAAAGAAAAACTGGAGAGATTCACAGACCCATTAAAAATAGTGGACTATTTCTCGAGGGACTATAAGGGGCTCATGAACCGGATGGGCTATTCCATAGACTGGTCCCGCGAATTTATAACGATAACCCCTCAATACAGCAAGTTCATTGAGTGGCAGTATACAACTCTAAAGGAGAAGAATCTTGTAAAGACCGGTGAGCACCCGGTGCGTTACTGCCCATCCTGCGACAACCCGGTAGGGGACCATGACCTTCTGGAGGGTGAAGGTGCAGCCATTAACGAATTCACAGTAATCAAATTCCAATGTGGGAGTCTGATTCTCCCTGCGGCAACGCTCAGGCCCGAAACAGTATTCGGAGTCACGAATATCTGGCTCAACCCGGAGGTGAATTATCTCAAGGTTAATGTAGGTGGAGAAACATGGCTTCTGAGCAGAGAGGCATTCGAGAAACTGAGATTCATAAAGGATGGGATTAGAGAGGAGGGCAATATCATGGGCAGTGAGTTGATAGGAAAAACCTGCACCAACCCTCTTGACAACAAGGAGATTCCCATTCTTGAGGCATCCTTCGTCAAGCCGGGATATGCTACCGGCGTAGTAATGTCAGTTCCCGCTCATGCACCCTATGACTACATCGCTCTGAAGGACCTCGACAGCGACATAGAACCCATCGTTATTATAAAGGAGGACAGATACAGGGGAATTCCAGCCGAGAAAGTCATCAGGGAGATGGGCATCAAAGACCAGAAAGACCCGAGGCTTGAAGAGGCAACAGAAATCCTCTACAGGGAGGAGCACAGCAAGGGAACGATGGCGAAGGACATTTTGGGCTATGAGGGGATGCCTGTCAGGGAAGCAAGGGGAAAGGTAACAGAAGAGTTGGTGAATTCCGGCAGGGGTGACATTTTCTACGAATTCTCAGAGCAGCCCGTCATCTGCAGATGCGGGAGCCAGTGCTTCGTCAAGATTCTGAAAGATCAGTGGTTCGTCCGCTATAGCGATGATGAATGGAAGAAATCCACCCATAAGTGTCTTGATAATATGCGTATACTCCCTCAGGAAACAAGAGAGAATTTCTCCTACTTTATCGACTGGCTTAGAGACTGGGCATGCACCAGGAGGGTAGGCCTCGGCACAAAACTTCCCTGGGACAGCAAGTGGATTATAGAGCCGCTCTCGGACTCAACAATCTATATGGCATACTACACAGTTTCAAGGCACCTCAGGGACATACAGCCGGAGAGATTATCACCGGAATTCTTTGATTATATCTTTTTGGGAGAGGGGGATATAGAAAAAATTTCCTTCAGAACTGGTATTCCTCCCGATACCATGAAAAAAATCAGGGAGGAATTCCTCTATTGGTATCCTCCGGAATGGAGGCTCTCAGCCAAGGACCTGGTCGGCAATCACCTCACATTCCATATCTTCCACCACACAGCTATATTCCCTGAGGAAGCATGGCCGAAGGGAATAGTTGTATTCGGCATGGGACTCCTTGAGGGCGAGAAGATGTCCTCCTCCAAGGGCAACATAATCCTCCTCAAGGACGCAGTAGACAGGTACGGCAGCGACACAATACGGCTGTTCCTGATGAGCAATGCGGAGCCCTGGCAGGACTTTGACTGGAGGGAGAACCTCCTGAAGAACACTGCAAGGAAACTGAGGCAATTCTATGAGATGGTGGAGTATGCTATTGGATTAAGTGACGAGATCCCGATGAGGGATATAGACCGCTGGATATTGAGCAGAGTCAATGGGGCAATCTTAGAGACAAGAGAACACCTTAACGGCTTCCAGATGAGGAAGGCCATCCAGACAGGTTTCTTCGGGATCCTCAATGACTTAACATGGTACCTGAGAAGGTGCAAGCCAAATGCGAACGTTATGAAGGAGATTGCCGATCTCTGGGTAAGGCTTATGACACCCTTCACCCCCTTTATTTGCGAAGAACTCTGGGAGCGGATGGGCAACGATTTTTTCGTTTCAAAGGCGCCCTATCCCAAGATAAATGAGGAATTAATCAATGATAGGGTCATGGTGAAGGAGAATATGATTATTGGACTTCGGGAAGATATTCGGAATATCCTTGGAGCAACGAAGACAAAGCCAGAGAGGATATACC
>WALD01000003.1 GCA_015523055.1 Candidatus Altarchaeota archaeon | reverse complement strand
CTATATTGCTTGCCATTTTTTGTTACTTTTACCATATTTTATGATTATTTAGTCTTTATTTCTTATTTTTTGGATAGTTTTGTTATAAAATAGCCTTATATATACTTTTTTAGTCTTATTTTTCTAAAATATTTTATTCTCTATTAGGTTAAATTATCTTATCTTTTAGATATTTTGTATAATTATATATAAATGGATTAGAATATTTCCATAAAATATTACTAAAAAGTCTTGAATTAGTATCTAACAGATATATTCACCTGCTAGATCTCCATCATGCCGCCCAGCATAGTATCCAGGACATAACTACCAAGAAAAAAGAGCCCTATTGAGAGTATGAGAAGAATTGGGAGGTAGCTAAACCCTGCCCTTTCATTACCCTTCAGGATAAGACCGATTATTACTGAACCGAATAATGAGGAGATTGATAGAGAGATTATCGCAAACATCTGGATGAATCCAGTGGTTATCTGAACACTTGCCATTGAGATGGGCATATCTCCCACGTCAAGGGACTCGGGCATCTCTGCCCCTATCACAGCCATGTTCTGAACCAGCATTTTGACAAGAAATGATGACATCGCAAAGAGGAGAGGAGCACCAAAGGCTATGGCAATAAAGATAAAGAGGACATACATCAGAACGCTTGCCTGAATCTCCTTCTTTATTGTCTGCTGGTCTCTGATGTCCGCAGATATCTGGTCCAGGAGATCGGCAAGTTTCCCTCCGGATTTTATGCTGTTCACCACCAGATCTATGGTCTTTGCAAGGACATCTGATTTTATTCGTCTTGTAGTTTTCATCAGAGAATAGGCAAAGCTCTTCCCCGCCATTAACTCTCTCCCTATCCTTCTTATCTCATCTGCAAGAGGGCCGAACTCCGGCCTTGCTGCCAGAAGAAGTGCTTTATCTGTCGTTAAACCTGCCCTTATGTTAGATGCCATAAGCTGGAGGGCATCAGGAAGAGCCGCCTCAACAAACCTGGTTTTTGAGTCCACAGACATGAGAAGAAGGACATAGAATACCCCTTCAATGAGCAGAAAAGAGGGTATAACCGCCAGATATATCGGAAGGACGCCTGTGGCGTGGGTGATGAATCCGATTATCAAAGAGAATAGGAATCCAAAAACTATCATAAAACCAAGAAACCTGTTGGGGTCTATTCGTATATTTGAATACATCAAATGCTTCCTTAATCTCTTTATCAGCCCCCGAGGCATTAGTTTGCCTATCGCTTCATAGATGTCTGCTCTGGCCATCTCAGTTACCCATGAGGTTTGGTCTCTTGGATTTTATTATGCTCATGAACATGAACTGCATGAAGACAACCCCTCCGAGAAGAACCCAGAAGGTCTGTTCTTTACCTATCTCCTCCATTCCGGGGAATGTTGATAGGATTATAAGAACGGTAATTCCAAGAGAGGGGGCGATGACTGCTATCATCATGTACATCATAGCAAGTGGATTGAGAACAGATTTATACTGCCTTATCTCAACCAATTGCTCTTTGGATAGGGCGTCAATCACATTTTCTAGATTGTCTCCAACATCACTTCCCGACTTTAACGCATTAAGGAGCTGCCATATAGCCCTCCTGAAATAGATGGATGGGTTCCTTATTGCCAGCTCCTCAAGACTGTCTATGACTGACTCTCCAGCTCTTGCCTTTTCAATAACGGATTTGAATTCTCCGGAAATTTCCCCGTATCCTCCGGTAGCTATGGAAAGGAATGTATCGAATATGGGGACTCCCGCCCTTATCTGAACCAGCAGATTTCTCAGAACAAAAAGGAGGTTTCGTTCTATGTTCTTCGCCCTTCTTCCCACGATTACCTTGGGGTATGAGATTAGTTGTATGTATGCAAAAAAAGAGATTATTATTCCAAAAAGGGGCCCATAGAAGATTTCTGTTCCGCCCCCGATGGCCAGAATCCCGGATATGGCAACAGTCGAAAACAGAAAGAGAAGGAGTGATATGGTGAAACATAGGGAAAAATACTCCCTCACAGATATATTATAGTCATGCGATATCCCGGACTGTTGCAGGCTTATTGAGGTATAAGGCGATGTCCTTGAAAGGAGGTCCCCTATACCTATGGAGTATCTTGATATCTTTCTCAGGTTATTTGATCTAAGGAATGCTATCTTTTTTGATGGCATTTTAGTCCAATAGTTTCTTGGGGTTACCTCCCCTGTTGACGACCTTGATCACTGTATCTATATCCACATAGTATCGGTTCAGTATCTGTCCAACATCGTCTACCTGCCGTATGTTGTTCTTCAGGAGCCATTCAAGGATTTTCTTCTTCATGTCTATCTCCTCCTGTATCTCCTTCACGTCAAATCCCGTATGTGAGCCGATCTTCTCGTAGAGGTCAATCTCTTCGGGTTTAACAAGAAGATCTATGGTGTCCTTCTTTGGATTCCATCGATAGAGTAGCTTTGGATCAAATCTTATCTTCCTGTTCTGATCCATGCTGGGGATGAATTCTCCAACCTCGTATGCTCGTCTTATTCCTCGTCTCCTGTCCCTGAACATCACAACATTCAGATGCACGGAATCAAGCATACTTTCCGGGATGTTAATCGGTGGGTTTGTCAGCCTTGTCAGGGTCTGTGCACAGGTATCTGCGTGCAGGGTTCCATAAACCGAGTGGCCGGTATGCATGGCCTCAAAGAGAACCTCTGCCTCTCTCTGTTTCCTGATTTCCCCCATTATGATCCTGTCAGGCCTCATTCTTAATGAATTTACAACGAGGTCAAGCATTGAGACCTCTCCCTTGCCCTCAGGATTCGGCTCTCTTGTTGTTAAAGGACACCAGTAGAGGAATTTGGGTAACTGCAATTCCCTTGTGTCTTCAATTGAGATAATTCTGTGATTCGGGGGGATGAAGGGCATACAGACATTAAGGAATGACGTCTTTCCGGAGCCCGTACCCCCGGATATAAGGATATTCATCTCGTACTGTATCGCGAGCCATATAAGGGCAGAAACCTCAGAGCTGATGGTTTTGTTCTTGATAAAATCCGTAATAGTCCATGGGTCTCTGGCAAATTTCCTTATAGTTATAGTATTTCCCTTGGTTGAAATGGGTGTAAGGACTGCATTGACCCTGTCCTTTGTAACAAGATGGGCATCAAGGAGTGGATTTAGAGAAGTGATCTCCCTGCCGACCCTCCTTCCGATGGTATTGGCATAATTAAGAATCTGCATCTCTGATTCAGGCATAAGGTTGGTCTGTAACCACCCATATTTTTTGTGGTATATCCTTATTGGCTCCCTTGCGGAGTTTATGACTATCTCCTCTATGTGCTCATCATCCAGAAGGAATTCTATATTGCCAAGACCGAGAAGCTCATGGATCAGGTTTATGATGAAATTTTCCTTGACATCATCACCCAGGTCCGGAAGCTCCTCCGTCAAGAGAGTCCTTGCGTTCTCTCTGAATTTCCTCTTTAACTCTTCCATAAGATCCGGATCAAACACCTCAGAGGAGCTTATCTCCATTGCACCAATAAGCCTTTCCTTGATGTCATCCAGAAGGGCAGATGTTGCAATATCCACTTCAGGGATTATCAGTTGATAGTAGGGGACATGATTCCTCTCCAGAATGTTTACCCCGGTCCTTACCTTATCCGACTCAATCTCATATGATTCAATTACCTTTTCCTTTCTTCCTTTGTTCCCGGATTCTTTTTTTTCAACCATTTTATTCATGTTTTTTGGACAAGCCTTGCCTCAGGCTCTCCTATCGTTGGATAATGAAGTTCAATTAGGTCGTGGTCCTCAAGAATTATACACCATTCCTCAATCTGTGTCCTGCTCACATTCAATCTCCTGGCAAGGCTGTCACTTATCTTCAGCCGGTTATATTTTTTCACAAGCTCAAATAGTTTGTCGATAGATGTCTTTACAGTGCCTTTCTGGGCTTTATACTCCTTATTTTCATCACCCCTGCCAATCTTTGAGAATCTATCAGCTATTTGTTTATCCGTCTCCTGTCTTCTCCTTTTCAGCTCCTCCTTAACCTCAATCTTCTTCTTCAGGGCCTGTATGTCTATGCCTTCCATGCCCTTTACCATTCTGGCAAGACCCTCCATATTAGCCTTCACTCCCCTGGATTCCAGCTCTCTTTTAATCCGTGGGTCTCTCAGCCTTTTCTCCATCACCTCCTTCTCCCTCCTTGGCAGCCTGGATACTGGAACACCGGAGTAGAGCCGGTCAATTATTCCGAGACTCCTACCCTCCACAACATTTTTCTTGCCTATTGATTTGACCTGCATGTCAAGATTTCTTATATCAACGGGTGATGAAAGGGCAGCCTCTTTATTCTCCTTCTTTGTAGAATTCAATTCTGCTTTGTTGAATTCATATATCTCCAGGTTGCCTACTGAGCCTGCCAGTTTTTTCTGAATCATTTTAAGTGCGGCTTCCTTAAATAGTATCTCCCGGGTGGTTATGTTCTCGAATGATGCAGAGACTACATAGCCGTTGTCTATAAGCATATCAGCCCTGTAAAAATTCCCATGTATGTCGCCAAGGAGTCTCATCACCCCCGTAAAATTTCCAAGTTTCCTGCATAACTTGAAAAAATCCTCGCTGCTTTTTGGAACGAGGTGCTTCCCCTTGAGCAGTTCCATCCTATTAAGAATTATTGTTTTCAGAGATATAAGCGTTGTTAATTGCAGATAGTCAGATTGTAGAATAATAGATGCTGGCAGTCCAGCCTGAATCTGTGATCTTCTGTAAGACAGACCCCACACACCTTATTCCCGGGAGAATTCTTCCAGTAGAGGTAATCAACCCAGCTTGCTGTATCATTAACCGGAATTCCGTAGTATTCCAGATTATCCGGGTTTATCAGGGTTTCTATGCCTATTGAGGGATTCCCGAAGGTTGAATTCGCCTGGTTCCTGTATTTCTGCGACAGATTATAGTTGCCATCAAGCCTGTCGAAGAAGGAGGGTCCGTCCGGATACTGGGCTGAACAATTCACTGAATATGGGCTTGAGTTACTCATTCGGTAACAGCTGGATATGGCCGAGAAATTCTCAAATCCTGTCCCGTTGCCGAGCCTGTGGATCTCTCCAAGGTTGATGAAGAATATGCAGTCTCCATCGGACACTCCAACATCTCCAGTACCCCACAGCCATGGAATACTTACATTACATTTTCCGATAAGGCTGTGATCCGGGTCGTTCTTTTTGTAGTCCACGATTCCGGCAAAATGGTAGCTTTCTGATATATTATAACATGAATCGCCCAGATCGTCGCAGTTTCCGAAGGCTGTATCTATGACAAGAATTTCGTCATTCAGTTCTTCACCCCTGTCAGAGCAATAGGTTGAATTCCCCTCCACGGTTGAGAATAGAACAGCAGTTCCTGTTGCATTTCCCTCACCCTCCCAGTCCTCACCACTGACCTCTCCATAGGTTATACCGAGGTCTGTGCTGCAGTTCTGGATATACTTTGTAACCCTTCCGAGGGTATTCAATGGATAGAGAGGGTCTTCAATTCCCACTATGGATGTATTTGACATGACCATTACCGGAGTCTCCCTGTAAGAGCATGTTCCGGAGTCATCGGTAATTCTCAGGTTGCTCCAGATGATTGTAGAGAATTCCCATGCATTTATCGGAATGATGGAGATATTCATAAGGGTTATATTGACATCAAAGTGCATCTCCTTGCCGTGCAGCTCTATTCTGTCAATCCACTCCCTGATGGTGTGGTTTAGCATATAGGTAACGTTTGTGCCGTTCAGGGTTCCGCAGACAACCAGCTCTGCTATTGCTGCTTCAGAACCATTCACACCATAGGAGAATTTATCACAGTCTAATCCGCAGTTGCTGTTGCAGTTGAAGGTGTAATTAGCAAGGGGTTTGTTGTCAACCACCCACCCGGTAGCATGAAGAGCCGCCCTTCTCCCGAAGATTACCACAGCTCTTTCCATATCTTTCTTTATATCCTCAACCAGATAATGGAGTTCATCGCACCTTAGTTTTGTGATCGAATCCGAGGTTCTGGTCTTTGAGGATTCCGTGTAGTAGGACAGCAGGAATATCAGAGGGATTATGAAGATAAGTATCCCTATGGTGAAAAAGAATCCCCTCCGGTTCATTGGTTTGGATTTCATCTTGCTGGATGTTGGATGTTATAGTACCCGGACAACAATGTCACGGCAAGTCCTGTCTCTCCTCCAGAGCACCATACACCTACCGTCTATGCACGCGCATTTTCCACAACCGCAGTCCATGGTTCCCTTCCTGCATTCTGCCGTACATGCAGTTCCAGAGCAGTCCTGCTCAAATTTCTTATTTACACATGAATCAGGATGACAGCACTGCTCGGGGATGCAATCTGAATCGGAAGTGCAATAATCTGGAAACAGCTCAAGCATGCACCCGTCATATTCCTTGCCGGTTTTCCATCGACATTCCCCCCCTATGCAAGAACAGGTAGCCTTCTTTAAACATTTGTACTCCTCTTTCCATACATCATCTCTGGTTTTAAAGCCATCTATTGCACAGGTCTGGTTAAAATTCCCGGTTATGATGCAGTCCCTGTCCCGGGTACATTCTCCCCGGATTGAGGTTGTGGTTGTGGGAATGGTTGTTGTGCTGCTTACAGTCGTGGTTTCTGGCCTTACATCTGTGGTTTCAGGAAGGGTCATGGCAGTTGTTGCTGGAGTAGTCGTGCTTTCAGGGATGGTTGTGGTTGCTACCGGCCCATCTGGCTTCCCCCCGAAATATACCCCGGTCAGGACAATTCCCAGTACCACCAATATTCCGATTATTACCTTATTCATCTTACATCCACATTATCAATTTGAAATTCACCGGCCCCCAGAGAGACCTTACTCCTCCCGACCTCGTGAAGGAGAATTTAAGCATGGTTGAATCGAATTTTATGTCCAGTTTATCGTTTTCATTAGAGTCCAGTGAGCTGAGTAATCTGTATACTGCATCATCTATGGCGTCCTGCTTGTTATAGGTTATGTTTCCCTCCCTAAAGGAGCATTCATTGGTTCCATTATAATCGCCGGGAATTTTAAGGCTCGACTCGCTGTCATCCTCAAACTGAATTGTCCAGTTACAGCCCTCCTTTTTGGAGAAGACATCACCATAACCGACTCCACTGTGCAATCTTATTGTATAGATCGCTCTATCGTCAATGGAGCATCCCTTATCATCATCCGGAGAATCCCCGGTTTTGATTATTATCTCATTCTGCTCCCCGGGGATTAGATTTCCAGGGGGATCGGGTATCTGAACAATGTAGGGGTCTCCAAGCCGGAGATAATCACTTCCATAGTCCCCAAGGTAGTATTTTCTGGAGCCTTTGACATATAATTCATGAGTCCAGTGCTCCGCAGAATAGGAGGTAACCTTTGCATCAGTTACTGTTGCCTTTTCTGTAACGAATACATTACCGGTACAATTCTCTGACTCATTAAATAGTTCTGTATCCTGGCTCAGGGTAATTTCTCCATAACTCAGGATGTTAGATTCTGGGGGGGTATAGTTGAATTCAATATATGATTCCGGGTTATATAATCTGGAGGTCGTTATATCACCGGTCACTAACCCTATCTGCGCTTTATAGCTCAGATCCACCACCCCCTGGGCAATGCTCCTATAGATATTCTCAAGCTCTGTAACATTGGTACTTATATAGGAAGAGCCGTTTCCACATGCTGCTATTTGCAGGAGTGTGTTGTTGGTTTCAGGACAATTCGAGAGAACCGATGGGGTGATAAACCCAATAGAATGTAATGTGGCATTTACATCATTATGTGCCTTGCAGGAGTCGTTTATTGCCTGTGAAACTGCTACCTTATCAATAATATCGCCACAATCGGAATCATACCAGCCGGTCACCCACGAATTACACCACGCCGCCGGGGGGTAATAGCAGCAATCATACCACCAATCATTGACCCACCATTCATCATCACATGCAGCATAGGTATACTGGCCCAAACAGGATGGATGAGAATCCCCGCCGCCGTAGCTGTATTTGCAGCAGTAGCAGTAGTTAGAGCCACTGGTATCGTTCTCGTCCAGCATATCACATTTCTGGTTTGGAATTCCATCCGTCATAACTATAATGAATTTCTGCCTGGATTCGTTGCTCTGCCCTTCAAGCATCAGCCTTGCCTCCCTTATCGCACAGCAGACACATGTGCCTCCACCAGCAGAGTATTGATCAATCTGTGTCTTTAGAGAGACTGCATTGGTACTCAGGTCATGGGTGCTTCGGGTACTATCGCTATAGCTGACCAGACCAAGCCTGTTGCCAGAGCCGTTAAGGATTATATCAACGAATTCCTTATCCAGTTTCTTTGCCAGTTCCAGCCTCTGGGGGTTAATCCCATCAACATCGGTGCATTTCCACGACTTCTTCTCCCCATCCAGACACCATGACATGCTTCCGGAGAGGTCGGTTATAAGGATAACATCTGCATTTCCGGTTACATTCACCATGTATGAAACATTTTCTATACCCATCCTTATTGGAATGGTATTCTCACTGAAGGTGGCCGGGTAGCCGCCAAAGACCCCCTTCAGATAGGTGTCGTTCAGATCAATTGTTTGGTTACTATCACTGCCTGATGTATTGAGAACAACGGTATCTCCGACAGTGAGATAGGTCGTATAGTTGTTGAGGAATTTTAGATGTATATCCATGGAATCAAGGGTTCCCGGGACATAGAATGAGGAGTATATGTTTATCATACCGTCTATACCTGGAAAATAATACCTGCTTGTGGTGGATGCATGAGCGGTGTCCATCTCAGAGGTATTATAGGTAACCCTGATAAAACCGCCCCCGATGTACTGCTCTGAGAGGTCGTCTCCGGTGAATCTTATCCGGATATCATTGTTTCCTGAACTAAAGTAATTCCATGGTGCCGGGATATACTCTTTAACATTTGCAGTTATATTCTCCCCGCTTAGGGTTGGTGTAAAGGTGCCGCAGGACAGGTCATTCACAAATAATTCGAATTCACTTCCTGCTGTCATCTCGATATATGCCCGCTTCACCGAGTCCATGCTTGCAGGGAGGGTCAGGCTGCTGGTCAGATTTCCCTGACCCACAAAACCACCGAAGTAGGCATAGCTTGATGTCTCCTTCTCCTTTATGTTCGTCAGAAAAGCCCTTGCTACATGGCCAAGTATGGGGAGGCCTGCTGCATAGCCGGCAAGGAGCCTTGAAGCATAGGTCTTTGTTGTGGAATCAGACTCTCTGGTTCTATTAGAGGCATTATCCAGATCAGAGTCATACAGCACTGTTTCATCAACCGTAACCCTATAACCAATGTTTGCCGGGATCAGTTGGTTCATGTATTCTTTGGATAGATTGGTAGCATTCTCAAAATGAGTTGAATTGATACTCCCATTAGAGAGGGCCCATTCAGTGCCTATCTTGTCAAGAATTCCTTTTTTGTTAAGAACGTCGAGGATATCCTCAGAGACATAATGGAGGTTCTTATAGGCGACGATGGATGTCTGAGAGATCTTCGGCTGATAGAAATGCGCTATGAGTATGCCTATCATCAGAATGAAGGTCAGTGCTACTATTGAGTCCAACAGCATTGCATATCCTTTTTTCTTCACAATTTTATTATCACTATTGGTTATCATTCTGGTTTATTATCGCCATTAGTTATCATTCTGTTTTATTATCACTATTGGTTATCATTCTGGTTTATTATCGGTTTATTATCGTCAGTTCATTCATCGGTTTATCATCTTCCGGGGGACTGACATCTACCCCCCATGCCACAGCGTTAGTCTAAGAATGACAATCTCATTCTCAAGTAGTCCGGTTCTCCGGACAGTTATCATTGATGTTTCATTAACTGCTTTTTTTCCGGTTGAGGAGAGCGTTTCATTAATAATCACTGTGGTACCGTTAATATCTGTCAGATTAAAGTAAAAATCGTACTTCCCTATCCCAAGGAGCCATCTATTGTTTTCATAGTTCTGGTTGGATGAATTCATCAGGATAACAAAATTCAGGACCTTGCCGGGGTTGAGAATTCTGCTCTCATCCACCAGCCCTATTGACTCCACATCGCTGAGAGACCAGTCAGCAGGAATTCCCCTGGTTCTGAGGAGCTTCTCTGCCGAGTCTACTGCCCTCTCCTCTATTTCATATCTATTCTTTGACTCTATTATGGCAGCAGTGGTTGTATTCCAGAGATAAAAGGCAAATATTAGAACAAGGGAGAATATCAGATATGCCAGTAAAAATTCGCTACTGAAACCCTGGCCCCTTCGCCTACCGGACATGGATGGTTTTATTACAGACATTGTTTGATTCAATGCTTTCATTGATATCATCATTATAATCTACAGATATCCTGACAACATAATCCCCTGGTGAGGAGGGCATCGTCATCTCTGCCCTGACAGTGGTTTTCTCATCTCTCCCGAGCTCCGAAACAGGGACATCGCTCTCATTGTAGGTACTATTAAATTTTACTATGAATTCCCCGGCATCAATAACGCCGAAATTCTCAACATCTATGCTTACATTAAGGGTTTCGTTGACCCCTGCTGCTTTGGGTATAAATGAGTCCGGAACAGGGGTTAATTCAGGCCGGTTGCAGAGAATTAGAATTTTCTCATTATCGTTAAGAATCTTGTTTTCTATATCAGAGCCCTTGTCGATGCAGTAAAGGGTAATGTTTGTGGTTATAACCTGCTCACTCCATGAGAATTTATACCATGTGAGGTCAACGAAATTCTTTGATATGGTCAGGTTATACTCATGCCCCCCCCATATCCTTTTCGGGATATTGAAATAGAGATAGTAGGAAGAACCCTGCTCGGCAATTGTATTGATATTGTCTCTTATGCTCCTGCATATTCTCTTACCGTCCATCACCATCTTCAACTCGTTGCTCTCAATGAGCTTCATTTGATAGGAAAAAAGAAGTATAATAAATATCATCATAATAAATGCAACAGCCATGACCAGCTCAAGTGCCGACTGGCCGGTAGAATTCATGATTAGATATTTGTTGTAGAGTTATATATTCCTTACCACCCATCAAGGGTGGGATTCTCCTCCTGAAGAGGAGGTAGAATTCTTCGTAGAGGTAGAATTTTCCGGGTAATTTATCTTATATGCCCTGACATATCCATAGTAGGACCTGTCCCAGGTATCACCAAGGAAGCCGTCAACCAGCTTAAAGTGTTTCAGTTTCTGCACACTGGGATCGACAAGCCCTGCCTTCCTGTATTCTTCCATATGATCACCGAGATAGAGGGCAGTCATCATGTATCGGTTGAATTTCCGGGGGACGTATATCAGTGTAGTAAATGTCGGAAAATTCGTGTACTGCCGGGGATTGTCCTGGTAGTTTAATACATTGCCGAGGATATTGCTTAAGGACTGCACCCCCAGGATTGATGCTCCCTTGCTCTCCCTCCACGCCTCCCAGGAAACCGGATTGTCTGCAACCAGCCCCCTCTTTCCGCTTACTATTGGAGTAACCTTTACACTGGAAACCATACCGTTCTTTATCTCAAATATTATCGCCCCGATATAGTCCTTCGGGGGACCTCCGATAGTGCAGCCAAAGACTACGGTTCTGACGCTCTCCAACCTCCCCTCATCATTCGGTATCAATTGAGGTTTCAATATGCTGTTAGATGGTGAAAAACTGCACTGTGCATAGGATTCATACTCCCCCATCCTATTCGGGTCGTCATATGGGGCGGTAACATTTGATGTAGCAATAAAATGTGGAGCACCGCTCTTCCCTATCATCGCCCAGTCGATAATAACATGGGTTGCGTTGTATTTTTTAGCAACTTCAAGTGCCTCTGATTCATTCTTAATAAAAACATGGAACTTTGCAATGTCCTGAACCATCAGTTTACCAGCCTTCAGATTATCCAGTATGCTGCTTCTCTCGGAAACTGCCGCTATCCAGTGGCCATAATCCCACCATGTCAGGATTACTGTGTCCTTAGGCAATGTCTTTATCCACTGCAATGTAGGGTCCCAGTATATCCTGTCAGAACCGGCACCCATACGCATGACAGACCTGCCACCAAAAACGCTAAAGAGAGGGGTATCGTCAATACCCTGCCCAATGAAGGGCAGAAGCAATGGCAGGGTTAGTATTAAAAATGTCGGAACTATTCTGAGGCCCTCTATATCCTTCTTCTTTAATATGAGAATCAGTCCAAAGGTAGAGCCAAGAGCCACCATGGGAACACTTGCCGTGAACTGGTACTGTGATTTGTTAAATACACCCCATATCATAGGTAATGCCCATGCAAGAACGAAAACAGAACCCAGACTCCGTCTTTTTATGATGAAATATCCCAGGATTGGAATCATCGCAAACCCAAGATAAGAGGCAATCCCAAAGGCGGAATAGAACCTATGCAGGCATTTGCTGTTCCATTCGGTGCATAGAGAATTCTGCTCCGCAGTAGTTTTACCTATAATATCCTGAACCTTGGCCCCTTTGATAGTGTAGATTATGTAGTTTGGTATGCTCATCGGGTCCATGAAGAATACAGAGAGGAGAATGGCTGAGAGAAGAATTATTACTGAAATGGGCAAAATGTTCCTCTGGATGTAGTTCTCAACCCTGTTTTCAATGCTATTTCCCTGGACCTCAATTCTGCCGTGGAGATGGGTTCTTATAGCCTCCAGAATAAAAGATATGAATATTGGTACAGTAAGCGGCAGTATTATAATCATTCCGGGTGAAGAGAATACTGGCAACTCTCCCGCGCGATGAAGGATTAAGGGATATAACTGGCTTATAGTCATGGGAATCAAAACGAATGGTAGATGCTCTACGCAACTTCTCCTGTGAATAAAGGATGAAAGAGGATAGAAGGATGCAAATATTCCAAGAATCACAAAGGCGTAGGTATAGCCACCCCATGTCAGACGCAATAAAAGAAAGGAGAAACCAGAGAGAATAGAAAGGAGAAAACTCCTTTTTCTGAATGAGATAGTAAAGAGTAGGAATGAGGAGATCAGCAGAAACATACCAAGCGCATCATCCTCGCAGTTGGTGGCAACCGCCTTGGTGGCAAATGCTGGATTGAATATCAGCATAAGGGCTGCAAGAATTGCTACAAGAGAATTATAGGGTTTGTGTTCCTCAAAGAGGTCCCTCATGAGAAGATAAAACACGAGGACGCTGAAAGCAGCAAAAACCCCCGGATAGACCATGGCAACATCATGCGTTGTAATACCCA
This sequence comes from Candidatus Altarchaeota archaeon, assembly GCA_015523055.1. Lineage (GTDB taxonomy): Archaea > Altiarchaeota > Altiarchaeia > IMC4 > QMZM01 > WALD01. The sequence goes on along the minus strand of WALD01000003.1, from coordinate 2,167 downwards.
ACGGTTTTAATATCAGAGTTACTGAAGCCATGACGACAGAAACAAATAGTTTAAACCCTGAAAAATCTGTCCTGTGTCCCGGATAGTTAAGGTTCTCTGTTTCAAGTATCCTACCATCATTGACTATGTCCTTTGTATGCCTGAAGTAAAAATAAGGGTCTAATGCCGACAGGAATTTTCCTGTCCATTCAAATCCCTGCTCATGGATTGTAAACGCAGGGGCAAGGTGGAGCAGCAGTGCCATGAGGAAAAGGGTAAAGACCACCCCGTAGTTTAGCCTTAGGAGTCCGTGCAGGGACAGAGAATAGAGGAGGATTGCCAAACCAAATATTACAGAAAAGATGTAATAATCCCTTCCGTTGATTCCACCCCCCCTGTAGTATCTCATAACAAAAAGAAATATGGTTGCAATCAGGAGCGGAATTCCAAGGAAGCTGTAATTCACCTTGTCCTCTTTGAAATAAAGGTATATGAAATAGAGCGATGCTAAAAAAAGGAGCGCGATAAACATCAGGACTATCCTTGATGTCGGGCCGCTGAATAATGGAAGGAGCAGCGTAACTAAAAATGCAACTATGGAGGTTATAAAGAGCGGCTCCTCAAAATGCTCCAGCAGTCCCTTCAGCCCATTTTCTTCCGGCATGTTTATCTATCGCATCAAGGATATAAATTCCCTGACGAATTCTGTTTCTGAGAATTTGGATTGCCTATCCAAACAAAGCATGTTTTACCTCTTTTTTCACCTGTTCGTAGGGTATTGGTCGGTTTGTTAGTTTTTTTATGTCTCTCTCATATTCGTTTTTGGATGGTATTTTGTTATAACCTACTTCAATGCCCTCTGTTTTTTTATTTAAGAGTTTTTTATCTAACTTCACCCCTTTTTTTATCAGATACCACGTGTCATACAGGTCGCGGCCTTTTTTTCTCTTCATTAGTGCGGTGATTTTTTCTGCTAGGATCTCTGTTTCGTCCATCACTAGCACAAGGTAGTTTTGTGGAGTGTCCGGGTATTCGGAGTTTATCATCTGCCACCCCGGTTTTTTTATTAATCCAAGTCGTTTTCCTGCGTCGATCCTGAATTTGTTTCTTGTTTTGTCTTCGGTATGGAGTGGTCCATGGAATGCTATCTCACACGTGAACGAGTAGGGGAACGTTTCTTTTTTTATTGGATGGTTTGCTATTCCCATACTCTTTATTTCCTTTAACGTGTTTTTCACCTGTTTTTCGAATTCTTCCGGGGTGTTTTTTATGTTGAAGTCCAGGTCCTCGCTGAATCTGTTAAGGCCGTAGAGGTATTTTATGCATGTGCCGCCCTTGAATACTGCATCACTGTATTTCCGGTAGTAGTTGTATAGGAACAGTTTCAGCAGGTAGTCTTTTTCCTGCTGGTAGAGGTTCAGGTCTGTTTTCTTGGTTAGCTCTACTAGCTGTTTTTTTGTTATCAATCCATCACCTCTTTTATTTTATGATTGATTATTATCTTCCACCTGTTGTTGTAGTTTTTTGTCTTCGATTTTGTTGGGTCTAATTTGACATAGCTTTTTGATTTGTTTCTAAGCAGTTTCTTGGGGGGTTCGCCTAATTCCATTGTTTCCGTTATATAGCCTATCCGCGAGTTCAAGGATTTGTCATTGAACCTTACCAGATAGCTATAGAGGGTTTTTTTGTTTATCTGGTTCCATGCATTTTTCAGGCATTTGATGACCTCATCCAGTCCACCGCATTTTTCCGGCTGATATAACGAATCTACCAGTGTTTTTTCTTTTTCTGCAATTACATAACCATTTATCCGTCGGTATCCGTAGAATCTCTTTGATTGTAACGTTGTTATCTCTATGTTTATTTTTGGTTTTTTCTGTTGTTTTGTTGTTATTAACTGGATGGTTTTGGGTTGTTGCTCTGTAAATCCGTAGTGTGATAGTGCCGTCCAGTGGCTTATATATGATGGTTTTATTGTTTCTGTTGCCACCCGGTATGGGTTTTCCGCGAGTTCTTCAGGGGTTGTGTATCTGTCTCTTTTTACTTGGATTACGTATTTTTTTTCTTTTAGTGTATGGAGGGTATTGTGTATTCTGTTTTTATCCCAGCCAGTTAGGCGGTGTATTTCCTCTACCCCGAATACTGTGAGGTTTTTTTTCTTTGTGAGTTGAAGTATATACTGCTCATT
>WALD01000002.1 GCA_015523055.1 Candidatus Altarchaeota archaeon | reverse complement strand
GTATTGAGAGTTATAGTATAAAAGCCAGTCCAGTGCTGGAATCTTATATAATTTCAGAATCCCTTTTCAGCCATTTCTATTAGCAGGGAGAGATTCTCCTTTATCCGGTTCTGGATGAATTCTATCTCTTTCTCCTTTTTCTCAGGCCTGAACAGGTGCCTGTATCTGCCCTGGGTCCGGAGATATTCCTCAACAGGCTTTAATCCAGAAACATCGTTCGGTCTGTTTATCTTATGCTTTCCGTTAATAATCTCATAGAGAGGGGTTACCCCCGTTTCTACTGCAAGTCTCGCTATTTCTACAGTCTTTTCGGTTGGGAATCTCCAGCCTGTTGGGCATGGAGAGAATAGATTGACGAAGGTGGGACCTCTTGTTTCTATAGCAGTTTTCAGCTTTCTAAATGCATCCTGTGGATATGCAATTGATGCCGATGCAACATACGGAGAGGCATGAGCAGCAAGTATATGCATCAAATCCTTCTTCCATTCCTTCTTACCAATGCTTTCCTTTCCTGAGGGAGATGTTGTAGTTGAAGCACCGAAGGGTGTTGAGCCGCTTCTCTGTATTCCGGTATTCATGTAGGCCTCATTATCATAGCAACAATAGGTGAAATTTTCTCCCCTTTCAAAGGCACCAGAGATATGGCCGAAGCCAATATCATAGCTTGAGCCATCACCTCCAATGGCGATTACATTGATCTTGTCCTCCTTGCCCATTGCCTTTAGAGCCGCAGAGATTCCGGATGCTATTGAAGCAGGATTCTCAAATGCCCCATGAATCCATGGTAATTTCCATGCCGTTTCTGGATAAGGGCTGCTGACAACCTCCATACAGCCAGTAGATTGCGTAAGGATTGAACTCTTGCCCGCTGCCTTTGTAATCAGCCTCAGGGCTATCGCTGCCCCACATCCCGCACAGGCTCTATGTCCAAAGCCGAAATATTCCTCTTCTGGTAAGCCAGATATTGCCATCTTTATCTCCTTTACTAATCTCTTTTTTCCTCAACACCATTCCTCTGAATTCTTCCCGACCGGAATTCATACAGGGGGAATTCCCTTTGAGCGGACCCATCAAACCGAATCATTACAGCCTCAGAAAATCCACTCCTGCTTCCTTCCCTCCGAGTTCTTTGTCATACGATAAATTTTCTCAATACGGTCAAGACTCACATCCCTGCCTCCAAGACCAATGACGAAGCTTCTTATCTCTGGCCTTTCATCCAGGTCATATAAAAGAGAAGAGATCTCGTCAGTGATGGGATTTATATTTGCCCCAGGGGATATTACCTTCTCAAGCACCGCAACCTTTTTCGCACCCTTAAGCACCCCCTTTATCGCCTCCCTTGGAAAGGGTCTGTAGGTAATTAACCTCATTAAGCCTACCTTCTCCCCTTTCTCCCTCAGCTCATCTACGACATCCTTTATCGTGCCGCAGACCGAACCCATTGCTACCAGAATGATTTCGGCATCCTCCGTTTTGTAGTTCTCGGTATGCCAGTATTTCTCTGGTCTTGATTTCTCTATCTCAACAGGGAATTTGGAGTTGAATTCTTCAAAGACATCTTCAATGACCTTGAGGGAATTCTCCATTGCCTCTGCCTGCGAATAGCGGAGTTCCATGAAATGGGAGGGGAAGCCTATCGGTCCGAGAGTCAGGGGCTGCTCCGGGTCAAGCACAGCATGGAAGGGTTTGTAGTCCGGCAAAAACTCGTCCAACCTTGTCTGCTCAGGCACGTCCATTGGTTCATAGACGTGAGAGAGGGTGAAACCATCCATGCAGACCATTGATGGAAGGAGGACGTCCTTATCCTCAGATATTTTGAACTGCATCAGGGTCAGGTCGTAGCACTCCTGTGCTGTTTCTGCATAGAGCTGGATCCATCCCGTGTCTCTTGCTGAGATGGAATCCTGATGATCGTTCCAGATATTGATGGGGGCCGATAATGCCCTGTTGGCTACCGTCATGCAGACAGGCAATCTCATTCCAGAAACTATAAAAAGAACCTCATTCATTAGAGCCAGCCCCTGTGAAGATGTCGCCGTGTAGGTTCTGACCCCTGTGGCTGATGCCCCCAAACAGGCTGAAATTGCAGCGAATTCAGACTCTACCCGGATATACTCAGTCTTCAACTCACCATCTGCGACAAAATCCGAAATCTTCTCAACTATGTGGGTTTGGGGGGTTATAGGGTAGGCTGCAACAACATCTGGTTTTATCATCTTCACAGCCTCTGAAATGGCATGGGATGCCTCCATTATTGTTTTTGTCATTTCTTATTTCTCCTCCATCTTCATCTCTATTGCCCCCTGAGGACACTCATTTGCACACAGACCACAGCCCTTACAATAATCCAGATCCGCCTCAAACTTTCCATCATCTTTCTTATGTATGCAACCCTCGGGGCAGTAAATCCAGCATACACCGCAGCCGATGCACTTCTCTTTATCAACTACCGGGCGCAGGCTTCTCCACGCTCCAGTCTTTGTGTTTGATGTAGACCCCTTACTCTCAAGGACCGCTCCGATAGTTACCCCGGTATCTCCAACCCTCTGCTTTATCTTCTTGAAATCTATCATTTTCTTTCCATAGCCTGCTGGTAGGTACGCTCAACCAATATCACATTCTTCTCAGCAATGGAGGCAGGGAAGTGCTCCCTTATCGCCCCATAAATCGATTCTGTTTTTACCTCTCCCGTAAAGGCTGCGAATGCTCCGAGCATTGCAGTATTAACAACATCTCTCTTAAGAATCTCAAACGCCAGAGAGGCGACATCTATTGTATGGACAGTAGCGTTCTCTATCCCAAAACTCTCAGGACTTTTTTCGGTATTGATTATGACCTCCCCCCCATCCTTCAGTCCGCCGGTAACATCCACAACATCAAAGAGAGTAGAATCCAGTACAATTAGAATATCTGGCCTATATATCGCACTCTTTCTCCGGATAAAAGAACCAGATAGTCTCGTAAAGGCCTCCACAGGGGCACCCCTCCTCTCAACTCCAAACCTCGGAAAGGCCTGTGTGAATTTCCCATCATGGAAGGCAGCAACTGACAGGAGAGTTGCAGCAGTTACAGCACCCTGACCCCCTCTGCCATGGAATCTAATCTCTTTCATTATACAGTATCCATTTGTTATAATGATTTCTTTATTATTGGATTCTTAATATAAAAGATATAAAAGGAAAAGGTGAAATTATGAAAGGCAGGATAGTGAACTATCGCGGAGGAGTGAATACGCAAAGGGCCAATCAGATAATTATATCCCCCGAGAAATCCTCAAGCAGGGAGGATGCGGCCAAGATGCTCGGGAGGAAGGTTGAGTGGAAGACCCCGGGTGGTAAGGTTATGGTGGGGAAGATAAGCAGGGTGCATGGCAGGAAAGGCGAAGTCGTTGCAAGGTTTAAGAAGGGACTGCCGGGCCAGGCTCTGGGAACCGAGATTGAGATAAGGGAGTAATCCAGTTGAATTCCTCTGTGATTAGCCGGGGAATTCACCAGCCGGAATTCAAGTGTCGTCGAGCGAAGCGAAGACGGCACAAAGCGTGAACCGATTTTGCGGTTCTGCCAAAGGCGTTTGATTTAGCTGTCCTAAGTGTCGTCGAGCGAAGCGAAGACGGCACAAAGCGTGAACCGATTTTGCGGTTCTGCCGCTGTAGCTCAGACTGGGAGAGCACCTGGCTGAAGACAACCTTTAGGAAAGGTTGGCGAAAACAGGGTCCTTCGGACCCTCCGCCACCTTCGGTGTTGGATACCAGGGTGTCGCGAGTTCAAATCTCGCCGGCGGCAAACAATGGCTGGGAAAATAGAAACTCTTAAGAAGAGAGTGGAGGACCTTACAAATCTGGAGGGCGATGACCTCTATATGTTGCAGGGGCCCCGGCCTGGAATTGATCCTTGACAATCCTCCTTATTCAGAGAAGCCGCACGTGCTGATAAACGATATGGTGGTATCAAGGAGGAGATTATAACCCCCTGGACCTCCTGTACGGGAAATTCCTTATGAGTTCCCGCATCCTTTTCTGGTCTACCACCACATCATCACCAATTGATATCGTCAAATCCTTTTCAATCCTTCCTATCTCAACAATGGGGCACTTGTGTCTGGCTGATATCTCCACTATCTTCCTGACTTCCTTCCCCGGGACAGCTATCATATAATTCCCCATGTACCGTGTAATCCGCGGATAAGGGATACTATCCAGAGTAAAGCCTTTTCTTGACTTTATCAACATCTCAGTCAGGTTGCCGAACCACCCGCCTCTGGATGCATCTTTTGATGCATGGATTTCGATATTGTTCTTAATCAAGTCAAAAAACGTTTCGAATTTCACCTTTGCCCTGTAAACCCTCTCACCTATCTCCCCTTCTACAGCATCCCCCAGCATGAGAATTCTGTCCCCCTGCTTTGCACCGCAGTCCGGTATCGGCTTTCCGATCATCTTACCGAAGACTACAAATGAGATGCATGGATTCAAATCATTTTCGAGCTGGGTGTTACCCCCTATTATCGGAACCCCCAGGCCGTTGCTCTGTTTTTTTATGTCTTCTGCTATGGACCTTGATTCCTTTACTGAGTCAACCTGCATAGAATTCAGGGCAAAGCGGGGTTTTGCACCCATGACAACTATGTCTGAGCAGGTATGAATCAGCCCTGTCTTTCTCCCTATCTTCAAAGGATAGGGACCCTCCATATTCACCACCCATTCTCCAATGACTGCGGCATCATCCCCCTGCCGGATTCCATAGATGAGGTCATCTACCTTCTCGTCCATGTGCCAGAATACCTTCCTTACGAGGTTCGTTTCGAGCATATGATCAACGGCCCGTCTAATCTCGGATTTCATATGGATTATTAATAAACAAATCAATAGGATTATTGCTATGGGAACTAGTATCACAGGAATTTTAACCTACACAATTGGGAATAATTCCATGAGGAATTACCTGTTGGCGATGGTGGTTCTTGTATTAACAATACTTGGTTTAAAGATTTTTAAATACGTGATAATCGATAAGCTAAAAAAGATATCTGCCAAAACCAAAGCCGAGATTGACGATGTGCTGATGGAGATTATTGATGGGATAGGCTGGCCCTTCTACCTCCTGTTATCGCTCTATGTCGCCCTGAAGTTCATCCAGATACCTGCATTCATAGAAACGACTTTATATTATGTGGCACTTGTAGTTGTTACCTATTATGCAATCAGGGGTATTCAGGAGCTGATTGACTATGGAACAAGAAAACTCATACTAAAAAGACAAAAAGAAGAGAAGGGGGAGGTGGATACATCTGTTATTGACCTTCTAAGCAGAATCTTAAAGGGTGTTTTGTGGGGAATAGCGGTTATTCTCATTTTATCAAATCTTGGGTATGATGTATCAACCTTGATTGCAGGTTTTGGGATAGGGGGGATAGCTGTTGCCATTGCATTGCAAAACATCCTCGGTGACATCTTCTCTTCTTTTTCCATATATTTTGATAAACCATTCAGGGTTGGAGACTTTATTGTTGTGGGCAGTGACCTGGGGGTGGTTAAAAAAATAGGGATAAAAACCACTCGCTTGCAGAGTTTATGGGGTCAAGAGATAGTTATTTCAAACAGGGAGTTGACCTCCACCAGAATCAATAATTACAAACAAATGCGGAAGAGAAGGATTCATTTCACATTTGGGGTAGTTTATGGGACATCCACCAAAAAATTGCGTAAAATTCCCGAGATAGTGAAGAAAATTTTCGATAAGATTGAATTGACTGAACTGGACAGGGTTCATTTTAAGGAATTTGGTGATTTTTCACTGAATTTTGAGGTTGCCTATTATGTCGATACCGGAGACTATAATAAGTACATGGATGTCCAGCAGGAGATAAATCTTGCCCTCAAAGAACGGTTTGAAAAAGAAGGGATCAAGTTCGCTTACCCGACTCAGACGGTTTTTGTCAATGAGGCAGAATAGCATTTGCCAAAATTCTAATTCCGGGGGGGTTCTTTCTGGTGGAAATTTGCAGGAGAGGGGGGCTATACTCTATAATTGATCTCTGGCAGTCAGCTCGCCCATCAGTCATCATCGGTCAGCGGTTGTTCGTATCATCATACTGCCGGTAGTATGTTGGATTTGAGAGATAAATTAACATCAGGCACTATTATCATACACCAGAATTGCTACGCAATTTACATATTGCTAATAGTATTCTGGATTGAATTCCAATATCTTACCATGACCCACTGGTCTGACCTCGTTGCAGAGGAATTATTGAAGAGAGGAAAGAAGCACGTCATAGAAACAGGGACCTCCATATCCGGAATTCCTCATATCGGAAATGCTTCTGATGTGATCAGGGGAGACGCTGTCAGAAAGGTCATTGAGGAAATGGGGGGTGAGGTGAAATTCATCTGGGTTGCGGATGATCTTGACCCGTTCAGAAGGGTTCCGGAGGGAATGGACTATCTGGAGGAGTATCTGGGCCATCCAGTGAAGGACATTCCAGATCCGGAGGGCTGTCATGATAGTTTTGTTGAGCATCACGTTACCCGGTTTCTCGAGGATTTGAAGGGATTTGGAGTTGAACCAGAGGTATATTCTGCAACGGAGCTTTACAGGAGCGGAGAATTCTACAAGGGAATTAAAACCGTAATGAATAATTCTGAAAAGATTGTTGAGATTCTAAATAGATTCAGAAAGGAGCCACTGCCCGGAGATACTGTCCTATGGAGCCCGATCTGTGAGAGGTGTGGGAAGATTTCTACCACCAGAGCCGTTGGGATTGACGGCGATTCTGTCAGGTATAAATGCGAGGATGTGGAGATTTCAGGTAGTACTATAAAGGGCTGCGGTTTTGAGGGCGAGAGTAACCTTAAGGAGGGGTATGGAAAGCTTCCCTGGAGGGTGGAATGGGCAATGAGATGGGCACATTTCAAGGTTACCTGTGAGCCTCTCGGGAAGGAGCACGCCTCGGCAGGGGGTTCATTCTGGACAGCAAAGGAAATCTGTAGGGAGGTCTTTGGATGGGAGCCTCCCCTCCCCGTTATATATGAATTCTTCACCCTGAACGGAGAGAAGATTTCATCCTCAAAGGGAAATGTGATTACTCTAAGGGAATGGCTCAAAATCTGCGAGCCTGAAACCCTGAAATTCTTCATGTACAAGAGGCTGCAGAAGCAGAGGGACATAAACCTCGGGAGAATTCCCGCGATGGTGGATGAGTATGACAGGGCTGAGAGGATTTACTTTGGACAGGATAATGGTGGGGAGATGGAGACAAGGATGTACTGGCTTTCCCAGGTTTCAGAGCCTAAATTTCTCGGAGTTCCATTTACACTCTGTGCCGTCTTATCACAGATAGTCCCCGATCTGGACATTGACGAGATTTCAAAGCGGCTGGAGAATTCTGGGTATGAGAATTTTGATACGGAAAGACTAAGATTGAGATTGAAACTGGCCAGGAGATGGAAGGAAGACTATGGGCCGGAGTATCTGAATTTCAGGCTGATAGACGAGAAGGAAGCGGCCGGGGTTGGTCTGGATGACAAGCAGAGAAAAGGACTCAAAATTCTCGCCGGGGAATTGGGCAGGAAATTTACGCCCAGGGAGCTACATAAAAGGATTTATGAGATTGCAAGGAGCATTGAACTGGAGCCGGAGAGGATGTTTGAGGCTATTTATCTCATTTTGATAGGGAAGAGGAAGGGCCCGAAGGCCGCGATGTTTCTTCTCAGCCTGGAGAAAGAATTCGTAAGGGAGAGATTATCGGGTGGGTTTATCCGCAAAAACGAGGCTTAGAATTCTTCACGAGCCGGAACCAAAAACCTACGGGGAGTGGAGATAGGTAAACGAGACGACAAAGGAAAACCTCGGGGGGAGGAATCATAACCCGGTTGATGTCCTCATAAAAGTAAGAGAGATGCAGCACTACTTTGATGAAAACGGCCGAGGGAACAACGGCAGGAACAGGAGCCGCTATGTGGTGATGGAGCTGGGGGGAATGGAACGAGAAGAATAAATTAAAAAAGTAATTTTACTTATACTGTGGTATAAATATATTTAAATATTATTTGCACTATACTATAACTATGATAGACGAAAGAACCAGAGCATTGATGAGGGACTACAACCCCTGGTGGGAAGAGAGGGCAATAGAGGTGCCCGAATACAGGAGGCATATCTTTAAAAACATACAGAAATACCTAAAAACAAAACAGATAATCGCCGTTGTTGGACTCAGGAGGGTTGGAAAGACGGTTTTGATGCGGCAGATTATCAAGGATCTTGTAAAAGAAGAGAAGAGCAATGTATTCTATTTCCTGTTTGATGAACTTATCACCCAAAATCCCAAGGTGCTGGAGGATGTAATAGACTACTATCTTAAAACAATATCAAAGAAGGGCAGAAAGTATATCTTCCTTGATGAGATACAGAAGGTTCCATACTGGCAGGATATTTTGAAGAGATTTTATGATGTTAGAGAGGACATAAAATTCATGGTCTCAGGTTCCTCGTCACTGAAGATAAAAAAGTCAAAGGAGAGTCTTGCAGGAAGATTATTTGATTTTTACCTGTCGCCATTGACTTTCAGGGAATTTCTTGAGATGAACGGATTTAAGATGGGGAAGGTAGAACTGGATTTTAACAAATTAAAGGACGTATACGAGAAGAACATACATAAAAAACCAGTCCTGGAGAATCTGTTTTTACAGTATATCCTAAAGGGGGCATTTCCTGAAATAGCGAAAGAGGAGGACATGGATATCATAAGGAGCTATATAAAGAGTTCCGTGCTGGAGAAAATAATCTTTGAAGACATAGCAGAGGTTTTCAATGTTAAGAGAAAAGATGTATTATACTCGATATTAGAGTATTGCAGCAAAGAGACATCAAACCTTTTAGACATAACAAAGCTGTCTAATGCATTAAATGTTAACTATCAGACTGCCAAGTCATACCTCTTCTATCTCCAGAATTCGTTTCTAATTGACGTCCTCTACAACTATTCAAAAAGTGTTGCTAAACAGCTGAGAAAAAATAAGAAGGTGCACATTGCACATCCCTCGATCACTATAACTATAATGAGATACTCAAGGAATATACTTGACATAAATGAGGTGGTGGGCAGGTATGTTGAAAGCATAGTCTTTCAGCACTCCAGGCTGATCTGTGAGAGAATATCCTTCTGGAGAACGCCGCAGAAAGAGGAGGTCGACATCCTCCTAGAGCAGGACGTAATACTTCCGGTTGAGGTTAAATACAAATCTGCTGTGGATAGAACGGATTTAAAAGCCATGCTAAAGCTCATGGATAAATTCAGATTAAAGACAGGTATTATAGTCACAAGGGATGTATTCAAAATGGACAAGATTAACAGGAAAGAAATTCTATTAATTCCAGTGTGGCTGTTTCTGTTAGCCGAATAAAAATTAAACGAAATAAACGCCAACTTTGTATAACTATCCCTAATCCCAAATAAGAAGAAAGATGAAAATGATTAAGATTCCGCAATACCATGACTGGTGGTTTGATAAAAATGATTGAGACGATTAAGGGTCTTCACTATACTGGATAAAACCCTGCACTTTTTGTTCGGTATAGTGAATAAGTTTAATGGTCAATACAAAAATGGACGATATCGTTATTGAGCAAGGATCACGATTGGTGGTTTGATAAAAGATGATTGAGGCGATTAGAAACCTTGGAATTTTGAAAATGATCAATGAGTTTGAAGAGTTTAACTTTAATGCGTTAATATCTCCTAATGCATTTCTGGAACAACGAGAGAAAGCTATTGAGAATGGGGTTTATGGACGACTTCAGTTTGAGTCAATAAAAGTGGATAGGATAGGAATTTTTGCAATCGATAATGGAAGGATAAGATTTGAAGAGGAAAACGTTTCTGATGATTCTTGGAAGTATTTGTTCCTAAAAACTGCATCTCAAGGAACATATATGACACCAACTTGGAAAGAGAGTTCGAGTAAACTTAAAAAGACAGTTGATAGATACCTTAAGACATCTAAAGAGGATAATGTGAATTGGTTGCAGGATGTTGTCAGAATATTCACATCTAAAGATATTGAAATTGGCGAATTGAACAGGGAGGGGTTATTAGAAAGAAAATCATTCTTTGAAACGGTGGAATGGGCCAAGGAGAAGAGAGATATAAAAGTCTTCTCAATAAGAATCAATGGTGAATATAATGCAGGAATAAAAGGACTTCTTGATTTTGCCCTGAAAAATAAGCCAAAAATCATTTATCAGACAAAAGATGCTAAATCATTCAAGTTGGATGGTGTTAAATGTAGTTTGTGTGATGAAGAAACAGAACTTTTTCCAAATGTCCTCTCTGGTGTTGGAATAAATATTGCCAATGTAAATAAACAAGGATTTTTTCCCGGAGTTACGAGTGAGAATGCAGGTAAAGCCTTTCCAATCTGTGCACCATGTGCAGAGGCGTTATATACTGCAAAGTTTCATGTATTCCAAGACTTGAGACAAATAATTTCAGGGTATCAGGCTTTGATCATCCCGCATCTGCTGGAGAGTGAAGATAGAAAAGAAGGTCTGGATATAGTTAAATCGGACTTGAAGCGGTTGCTAAGAGATGTAGGCGGTGCAGAACGAACCGAAGCCGGAATCTTAAAAGATTTGGCCGAAAACAAAGGCATTACAACTGTTACATTTATGCTTGGTGATGTTGGAGGGCAAAGTGTAGAAAATATAAGAAAAGTCATTCCAGATGTTCTTCCATCAAGACTTTCTGAAATTTCAAGGGTGATTGAGGATATAAACGAAGTATATGATGGTTACC
>WALD01000001.1 GCA_015523055.1 Candidatus Altarchaeota archaeon | reverse complement strand
CTGTTCAGGGTTAATTCCTAATTCCTTCTCTTTCTCTGCTATTTTCAGTCTCGTCTTTATGAATGTGTCTGGACTCAGCGACATTGAATCTATCCCACACTCAACGAGAAAGGTTGCAAAATCATCGTAGTCGGAGGGTGCCTGGCCGCATATCCCTATCTTTCTGCCTCTGGATTTCGCGGTCTTTATCATATCAGCAATAAGCCTTTTTACAGCCTCATTTCTTTCATCATAGATGTGGGAAACCAGTTCAGAGTCCCTGTCAAGGCCGAGAGTAAGCTGTGTCAGATCGTTACTCCCAATACTGAAACCGTCAAATATCTCGGCAAACTGGTCTGCGAGGATTACATTAGATGGAATCTCGCACATGACATATACCTCCAGGGCATTCTTGCCCTGAGTGAGGCCAAACTCATTCATCGTCTCTATCACCCTTCTACCCTCCTCCACAGTGCGGCAGAACGGAACCATCACCTTTATATTCGTCAGCCCGAATTCCTCCCTCGCCTTGAGAATTGCTTTGCACTCCAGCCCAAATGCAGGCTTGAAATTCTCATCATAATAACGGGATGCACCTCTCCAGCCGATCATCGGATTACTCTCCAGAGGCTCATAAAGGAAACCACCAACCAGATTGGCATACTCATTGGTCTTGAAATCCGACAGCCGGACAATAACATCATTCGGATAGAAGCCGGCCGCTATCTTTCCAATACCCTGTGCGAGATGGTCGATAAAGAATTCTGTCTTGTTTTCATAGCCCCTCGCACTTTCATCTATTATCCTTATCACCTCGGCAATTTTCTCGTCGTTAGCTGCTCTTCCTTTCAGCTCATCATAGTGAATCAAAGCAAGAGGGTGAATTCCAATATATGAATTGATTATGAATTCCTCCCTTGCAAGTCCGACGCCATCATTTGGAATCTGTCCCTCTACAAAAGCCCTGTCAGGGATACTAACATTCATCATAATCTTCGTCCTGGTTTTCAGCATCTCCTTCAGGTTTATATCCCTGACACTGAACCTGAGCAGGCCATCATATATCCTCCCGACCTCGCCCTCGGCACAGCTTACCGTCACCTTCTTACCAGTTTTCAGAACATTCGTACCATTCTCCGTTCCGACGACACATGGAATTCCAAGCTCTCTGCTTACGATCGCAGCGTGGCATGTTCTCCCACCCCTGTTAGTCACAATTGCAGATGCAATCTTCATTATGGGTTCCCAGTCCGGGTCAGTCATATCTGTAACGAGAACCTGCCCCTTCCGGAATTCGTGAATTTGTTTGGCTGATTCAATATTCTTCACTTCGCCCAGCCCTATCATCTCTCCCACTGCCTGACCCTCTGTCAGAACCTTCCCTTTTTCCTTCAACTCGTAGGTTCTTACTATCGAGGCGTCCTTCTGTGAGTGAATGGTTTCGGGCCTTGCCTGCACTATAAATAACTCTCCACTACCTACTGAATCTCCATCGCCGTCCTTGGCCCATTCAATATCCATTGGTTTGCCATAGTGGTCTTCTATTATGCATGCCCACTCCCCAAGTTTAAGAATCTCATCGTCGCTTATGCTAAATCTTTTCTGCTCTTCCTCGGGCACATCTATATTCTTCGTTCCATCTTTGGTATAGACCATTTTTATCCTTTTGGTGCCCATTTTCTTCTCGATTATAGGTCTCTTACCATCCTTCAGGGTCGGTTTGAAGACATAGAAATCGTCAGGATTTACAGCACCCTGAACAACATTTTCACCAAGACCATAAGAAGATGTTATAAAAACAGCATCCTTAAATCCGGATTCAGTATCAATGGAAAACATCACGCCAGAAGAGGCCGAATCCGAACGCACCATCTTCTGAACCCCAATTGAAAGATAGACATCAAAGTGATTAAAGCCCTTGTCTTCCCTGTAAGAGATAGCTCTGTCAGTAAACAGAGAAGCAAAACAGTTTTTACATGCATCAATTAATGCATCCTGCCCCCTGATATTCAGATAAGTATCCTGCTGTCCGGCAAATGATGCATCTGGTAAATCCTCTGCCGTGGCGCTGGACCTGACAGCAACATCAGGGTTCTCCTCGTAACCTAACTTTTCTGACATCTCGGCATAAGCCTTTCGGATTGCCTCGTCCAGTTCGGGGGGGAATTCGCTGTTTCTAATCAGATCCCTGATTCTCTTACCCCGTTCTTTTAGATTGTGCATATCGCGGGTATCAAGGTCAGAGAGAATTTGTTTAATCTTGTCCCCAATCCCGGACTTCTTCAGAAGGTAGCGATAAGCATAGGCAGTAACTGCAAAACCATTTGGAACATTTATGCCCTTCCTGCTCAGAGAGCGGATCATCTCTCCAAGGGAGGCATTCTTTCCTCCGACAAGGGAAACATCACCCATTCCGATATCCTCAAACCAGAGTATGAACCTTTCTTCCTTTTCAACCATGCTCTCACTGCCCAAATTTTACTCTTAAAGAGGGTAAGTATTACAATATAGT